>NZ_LZKE01000023.1:0-15085 GCF_001672675.1 Mycobacterium sp. E2327 | reverse complement strand
TGGACGGGCTGACGGTGCCGACCCTGGTGATCGGCAGCGAGCGCGACCGACTGACACCGATCGGCCAGTCCCGCAGGATCGCCCGAACCGCGCCCAACGTCGTAGGCCTGGTCGAGCTGCCCGGCGGCCACTGCTCGATGCTCGAACAGCCGCGCGAGGTGAACCGCCACCTGCGGGACTGGCCGATCGGTGTCAGTCGGTCGCGCTCGCTGCCGATCACCAGGGTCGGCACCGTCAGCCCGTCCAATTCGAGATGGCGCGACCCCAGCGCATCGACGAGCATCTTCGCGCAGCCGCCGCGCCCGGCGGGCGAGGTCTGCGCGAACAGCTCGTAGACGACGCGCGCGGCGTCCGCGTCGGCGTCCTTCGCGACGGCCAGCATCGCGACCACGTAGCGGCTCGGGATCCGGGCCGCCGCGGGCACGGGGAACCCGCCGAAGGCGGTGATCAGGCCGCGGGCCGCCAAAACCCTTGCCCCTGAAAGCCCAGAGAGTTCGCGCGGCACCGACAGCAGCTTCACCTGGCGCACCAGGTCCCCGGTGGTGGTGTTGATCAGCGCGACGGCGTCGGCGCGCCGGCGGACCTTGTCGCGGTAGTGGGACGACCACGCGGCGATGGCGATGCCGCCCATCGAATGCCCCGCCAGCACCGCCCGCTCGCGCGGCGCCAGCGTCGCCTCGAGCACCGAATCCAGGTCGGCGGCAAGGTGTTCGAGACTGTAGCCGCCGCGCCGGGGGATGCCGCTGCGCCCGTGGCCGCGATGGTCGAACGCGATCACCCGGTATTCGGTCGCTAGGTCGACGATCTGGTGGGCCCAGGCGCGGATCGCGCACGTGATCCCGTGCGTCAAGACGATCGGATAGCCGTCGGGCGGGCCGAAAACCTCGGCGTGCAGCGCGGTCCCATCGGCGGCTCGCACGGTCAGGGTGCGGCTTGGTGGCAGCTCGGCACTCATCACCGTTCCCCCTTCGAACACGGCCCCATCGCCAGTTCCGGATGTAGGCGAAGTGTAGCCCTACCTCAACGACGAACTGGTGAAAACGGCCCATTACACGCGGCGATTTCGGGCACGATCGTGCAACAACTTGTGAGACGCTGACAGCCGTGAACCCGATGTCCCGTCGGGAGTTCTTCGCGGCCACGACCAGCCTGGTGGGCGGCGGGCTGGCGGCCGGGTGCGGCTCGGCCCCGCCGCCCGCGCCGGACAGCAAGGCGGTGTTGGTCGTCGGCGCCGGCATGGCCGGCCTGTCCGCCGCCCGCAGCCTGGCCGATGCGGGATGGCCGGTGCGCGTCATCGAGGCCCGCGACCGCATCGGCGGCCGAGTGTACACCGACCGGGGCTGGGGCGCACCGCTCGAGATGGGCGCGTCTTGGATCCACGGCACCACGGACAATCCGGCGATGGAGCTGGCGCAAAAGGCGCGCGCGCAGCTCGCCCCCACCGATTACTACGGATGGGCGAAGCTGGCCGTCGATCCGCGGCTCCCCCCGCTGGCCTATGACCCGCAGACCTGGCGCACCTTCGTGAAACGGGCGCGCGGCCGCGTGGACGACGGGAGTCTGGGCGCGGCCGTCGACGCCGCGGCGACCCGCGCCGAGCTTGCCGATTCCGACCGCGCCCAATTGGCTTTCTACCTGACCTCCGAGATCGAGAACGAATACGCCGCCGGCGTAGATCAGCTGTCCGCCAAGACCTTTGACCGCGGCGAGTACGCCGACGGCGACCAGGACGTGATCACCAACGGCTACGACGCCCTGCCCCGGCTGCTTGCCGAGGGCCTCCAGATCCAACTCAAGACGCCGGTCACGGCGATCGCGCGCCGCGACAACTCCGTCGTCGTGCGGGCCGGCGACCGGTCGTTCGAGGGGCCCGCCGCGATCGTCACCGTGCCCCTGGGAGTCCTCAAATCCGGCGCGATCGCCTTCGACCCGCCCCTTCCGGACGAACATCGAAAGGCCGTGCAGGCGCTGGGATTCGGCGTGCTGTCAAAGAGCTACTTTCGCTTCGCCCGGCGAACGTGGGACGTAGAGAACGCCTTCTACCAGTACATCGGCAGCGAGCCGGGCGGGCGGTCACAACTCTGGTCACAATGGTTCACGCTGCCGAGCGGAGCGGGCCCAATCGTGTTGGCGTTCAACGCCGGTGAGCGCGGCCGGTGGGCGGAGTCGGCCGCGCCGGGCGACCTCATCGCCAGCGCGCTGCCAATCGCGCGCCAGCTGTTCGGCGGCGACGGCGCCGCGGTCGACGTGCGGACGTCGAATTGGTCAGTCGAGCCCTACGCGCTGGGCTCGTATTCGTTTCATGCACCCGGTTCCGGTCTCGCCGATCGGCGCCAGCTGGCCGAGCCGATCGGCGATCGGCTGTACCTGGCGGGTGAGGCCGTCGGCGTCAACAATCCGGCCACGGTGACCGGCGCCATGGTCAGTGGGCGGTACGCCGCGGGCCAAGTGATGCACCGGCTGAGCGGGTGAGGGCGGTTATTGGGTCTCGAGCGCATTCGCGCAGGCATCAAGGATGGCAAGGAAACTCGAGCGCAGCAGCCGATAGCTGACCACCTCCAGCAGCTTGCCCCCAGCCAGTGCCGGATGGGTGTAGTTGCTCAGCCAGTCCACGTGGGTGCCGTCCCCCGAGCCGGTGAATGTAAGTGTGCCGCCCTCGTGGTTGAACGGCGGAAACGACCGAACGATGAGATACGAATAGGAGCCCGGCCGATCGTAGGCCGTGATCTCCTCCCGGAACCACGTGCCGATGCCGACCACCTCGCGCACCGCGCCCGCGCCGTGGCCGGGCGAATCCTTCGCATAACCGGCCTTGAGAACCAGCGGAGCGGCGGCCAGATTTGCGGGGTCGGCCAGCCAGTCGAAGACCTGTTCCACGGGTGCGGCGATCGTTCGTTCCACGTGAATCTCGACCATTCGGCCCATGCTATGCGCCGCTCGGCACCCGGCGGCCGGTAGAGCCCTTACCTGACCTGTTTGAGCGTGGTGTGGGGGCTCTGGCCGTAGGTCTGTCGATACAGCACGGCGAAGCGCCCGGTGTGCGCGAAGCCCCAACGCTGCGCGATCTCGGTGACGGTGGTGCCGGCGCGCTCACCGGCGAGCAGTTCCTGGTGCGCGCGATGCAGCCGCACGCGGCGCATGTACTCGGTGGGAGTGGTGTCGAGCTGGCGCCGGAAAAGGTATTGGACCGCCCTGGGTGTCAGGTGCACGGCCCCGGCGATGTCGTTGATGCTCACGTCGCCGGCGGCATGCCGGTGGATGAAGGCCACTGCCTCCTTCAGCGTTTCGGGCAACGAGGGGTCACCCGCCAGATCCTGTTCGGTCGCGTTGGACGGGTAGCACTCCAGCAGCGCGCCCGCCAGGAGCGGGGCCATCGCGGCCACGATCATCGGCTGCTGGGCTGTGTCCGACGCGGCCAATGCGGCGGTCACGTAATCAAGCGCCCGATGCCACGCGCGCACGGCACCCCGCGACCGTGGGCGCCAGTTGAGGAACCGGATGCGCTGCGACGGCGGCGAGTGCCAGTCCATGGTGATCTTGTGCAACGCTTCGGGCGCGATGGTCACCACATCGAACCGCGCGCCGTTCACCTGCAGCGCACACGACAAGCCGTGGGCGATCAGGACGGGGCAGTCGACATTCGGGAACGGTCCACCCGTCACGGTCAAGGAACCGGCACGGGGCTGAATCACGACAACCGTTTCGGCGGGCGGGATTTCGAAGATGGCCGGGCCGTGGATCAGCACTTCGTCGATCGCCAACGAATCCGCCGCGCAGCGCCGATAGGTGAGGGCCGAGCGGGTCGTGAGGCCGCTGACGCGCCAGCCCGGGGCGTACGCGCCCGCAAAGAACCGGCGCATGGCGTCGGGCTGGACGGTGCGGAATTGCTCGTACCGGACCGCCGCCGCGCCCTGGGCCGGCGCTGGGTCGCGCGCGACGGCGGCGCGCAGGTCGACCTGGATCTCGTCGGGTTCGCCCGCTATAGCGACCGCGCCGTCGGCGGTGGTCGTCATGATCGGGCGGCCGATCGCCGCACCATCGCATCGTCCACCACGACCGCGGCGCGCCCCGACGGTTGCGAGGCGAGTTGCCGATAAATGTTCAGCGCGTCGAGCCCGATCCGGTCCCAGGAGAAGCGTGAGACCGCGCGGCTTCGCCCCGCCGCGCCCATGCTGTCGCACTGAAAGCTTTGGGCCAGAAGGCTTCTCAACACCGCGGCGACCGCGGCGTCGTTGCGCCGCGGCAGCAGTAGCCCCGTGACGCCGTCCACCACGGCGTCGGTCAGGACGCCTACCGGCAGCGCCACCACCGCCACTCCGCTGGCCATGGCCTGCAATACCGGTGTGGCCCGCGGTGGTTGCCGCGGCGTGCACACGACCACGTCGGCGGATCGCAGCAGCGCGGGCAGGTCCTCGTCGTCGACGGCGCCCGCGAACCGGACCCGGTCGGCGACACCCGTCTCGGCGGCGAAACGTTTCAGCTCGGCGCGCGCCCGGTCGTGTCTCGGCTCGCGAGCGGCGGTTTCGGCGATCACCAACTCCGCACCCACCACCTTGGGCAGTGCCCGAATGGCGACGTCGAACCCGTTGCCAGACAATGGATTCGGTGCCAAGCAGAGAATACGGTGACGCGCGTCGCGGTCGGCTGCGGGGCCCACCGGGCTATATTGCTCGACATCGACGCCGCTGCACAGGACGGACGCTCGGGCCCGCCCGTGCCGTAGCCGGGCCAGCACATCGGCGTCGGCGGTGCATTCACCCGTCACCCACGTCGCGCCACGCGCAAGCAACGGCTCGATGCGTTCGCGTTCGCGCCCACGCTTCTCGGCGGCATCGTTGGAGCGTGACGTCGCGGCCAGCCCCTGGAAGCTCTGCACGGTCGGTATGAGGTGGCGCCGCGCGGCCAGCTGGGCAGCCAGCCCACCCAGCCAGCCGTAGGCGTGCACGACATCCGGCCGCTCTGATGACCACAGGCGCTCGAGTGCCCGCGCCCAGTCGCCGACATACGGCAGCACCTCCGCAGCGGGCGCCGGCGCGCCGGGGCCGACCTGGATTAGGCCCTGACCCCTGGCGTAGACCGTCGCCTCGTGCCCTCGGCTCACGAGCGCGGCACAAAGTTGCCCAGGGTCGTCACCGGCGCTGTCGTCGCCGGTGACGATTGCAACCTTCACGACGGCTCCCCTTCAGCTCGCGCTGCGCCCAACCCAAGAGATCTACCCGGGCTGCGGCCGGCGAAACGCCGGACTTCGCGCCCTTCGCTCCCGGGGCAGGCCTTCGCATCGCGGATATGGCTGGGATGGAGCCTTCCGAGGGGGAACACTGGAAGCATGACGACCGCCGAGCCGCGTCCGCCAGTCGAGCTGGTGGTACTGCTGGCGTCCGCCGGCGGGTTGGACGCTTTGTCCATCGTCCTGCACGATTTGCCGACGGAATTTGCGGCCGCGGTCGTCGTGCAGCAGCACCTCGGCGGCCTGGCCAGCGTGCTTCCGACGATCCTCGGCCGACAGACGCCACACAGGGTCAGCTGGGCACAGGATGGCGTGCCGGTCGTACCGGGACAGGTGGTGGTCTGCCCGCCGGGTGTCCACCTTGAGATGACGCCGGACGGTCGCTGTCGCCTCCACAAGATGGCGGCGCTGCTGGAGCGCCGCTTCGACGTGCTGCTGGCGTCGGTGGCCAAGTCGTACGGAGCACGCGGTGTGGCGGTGCTGTTGTCGGGTTCCGGGCAGGACGGCGCCGTCGGCACCGTGGCGATGAAGCAAGCCGGCGCGATCGTGATCGCCCAGAGCCCGGGCACCGCCCAGTACCCGTCGCTGCCGCTCGCCGCCGCGCGCGCCGGAGCCGATTTCGTGGTGCCGATTCACGAGATCGGGCATGTCCTGGCGGACATCGTCAGCGGGGCCCCGCTGCCGGCCAAGGACCGGTCGCCAACGCCGCCGAGGTCGCGGCCAGCGGTCACGAAGAACCCGCCAATCGACCGCCGGCCCAACAACGCGGCCACCCGCGCCGAGGCGGCCCGTCAGCGCGCGGCCGAACTCCAGCGCAGGCGCCAGGATCTGTCCGACGGTTTCGGCGCGACCGAGCAGAGTGTGTCGATCGCGCGGCGCAGGGCCAAAGAGTCGCTGCGCCGCGCGCAATTAGCGCACCAAGCGGCCTCGGAGGCGTCCGCGCGGTGGGGACACTGACCGCCGCGCCACCCTAGGACTGGCTCACGACCTCCATCAGCAACAGCGCGCCGCCGACGCTCGCGTCGCCCGATCGAAACGGTGTGCAAACCACCCGCACCCGTGCCGGGCGGCCGCGCCGATTGACGGCGTCGACCACCGTTTCACCGGAACTCTCCCCATCGACGAACGCGTTGCCGATCAGCGGTCGCACGCTGTCGAGCGGCAACCCGATGTCCAGCCCGGTCAACCTCGAGCCCATCGTCTCGTCGGCCCGCAGTCCCCACAGGTCCTCGCAGCCCCGGTTCCACACCACCACCCGCATTTCCCGGTCCACGACGACCATCCCCAGGCGAACCGAGTTGATCAGCGAATCCAGGAAGTTCTTGGCGTCGTCCAGCTCCACGCTGCGTTCGCGCAGCGTCTCGTTGATGGTGTGCAGTTCGTCGTTCGTGGACTGCAGCTCCTCGTTCATCGTCTCGAGCTCTTCGTTGGTGGACTGCAGCTCCTCGTTGGTCGTCTCGAGCTCCTCCACCGTGGACTGCAGTTCCTCGTTGGTGGTCTCGAGTTCCTCGTTGGTGGACTGCAGCTCCTCGTACGCCGCCTCGAGCTGGCGGTTGGTCTGCACCACCTTGTCGAGCAAGGCGCGCGTCGCCGTGACGTCGAAGAACACGATCGATACACCGAGCAGGCCGTTCTCGGCGTCGACGAGCGGATTGACGTGAATCTCGAACCACACCGTGTCGGCGCCTGGCCGTTGCCACTTGACGTCCGGGATGCGCGTCGACCGCCGCTCCACCTTGGCCTGCTCGAGGTAGGCACGCAGCTCCACCGGGCGGTAAGACACCTCGAGGTCGCGCAGCAGCCGGCCGATGTCGCGGGCCGAGAGCCCAAAGACGCTCTCGGCCTGCTGGTTGATCATCGCGACGGTGTCCTCGCCGGTGATGACGATCTGGGCGACGGGGCTGGCACGAAAAGCCAAGTCGCGCACCGTGGTCAAGCCCGGCAGCTCGCCGTGGCGTTCGTAGAACGCGGCGGCCGGATCATAGCGATCGCCCGCCAGCTGCGTCCCGGCGACCTTGCGGAAGATCCGGTTCTTGAGGCTCAACGGAGCGAAGCGGTCACTGTGGCTCAACAGCATCTCGGCGTGCCCGAGAAACAACGTTCCCTGCGGAGCCAGCGCGAAATGCAAGCGCCCCACCACGTTTCGCTGCGTCTCGGCGTTGAGATACATCAGGGTGTTGCGGCACACCAGCAGATCGACACGCGAGATCGGCGCGTCCTTGACCAGGTCGTTGCGCCCGAAGATGACCGCGCGGCGCAGATCCTTGTGAAAGACGTAGCGGCCGTTAACCTGTTCGAAATAGCGCGCCAACAGGTCCGGCGGCACCGACTCGACGGCCTTGGCGTCGTAGGATGCCACGCGCGCCTCGGTAAGCGCCTCCTCGTCGATGTCGGTCGCGTAAATCTTTACGCGCTGACGGAACTCATCGGGTCCCATCGCCTCGGCCAGCAGCATGGCCAGCGTGTAGGCCTCCTGCCCGGACGCGCATCCCGCGCTCCACACCCTGACCGGGTCACCCGGCCCGCGCTCGGCCAGCATCCGCGGGATGACCTCTGCGCTGACGAATTCCCAGGCCTCGGGGTCCCGGAAGAAGGCAGTGACGTTGATCAGGATGGTGTTGAACAGCGAGGCGAATTCGTCGGAGCTGGCCTGCAGCACGTCCAGGTATTCCTCGAATGTGGTGTACCCCGCCTGGTCCATGCGGTGCCGGACCCGGCGCATCAGCGACGTGCGCTTGTAGCCCGTGAAGTCGAAGCCCCGGGAATCGCGCATGTAGCGCAACAAAGCCTCGAAGGCCTCGTCCGTCGTGCCGTCCATCAAGGTCCCGTCGCAAGAGCGTTTGCTGTCGGACTCGAACATTACTCCGACGTCACAGGAGATTTTCGCGCCCGACCAGTGCCCAGACCGTCTTGCCCGACGACGTCGGAGTGGCGCCCCAGGCGCGGCACAACGCGGACACGATCGCCAGCCCGGAGACGATCTCGGCTCCGCGATCGCCGTCCTCGTGCCTCCCGGGCAGGCGGTCGCTGCAATCCTCCACCGCGACGGTGACGGTGTCCCGGTGGCTCTCCACGATGAGCACCGGCGCGCTCTGCGTGTGGTCGAGGACGTTTTCGACGAAGACGGTGCCCACCGTGGCAGCAACCGGGATCAGGTCGCACTTGTCCCATTGGGTGAGCCAGTCGGTGATCATGGCGCGGGCCAGGCCGACGCTTTGCCCGGCTGCCGGCAGCTCGCTTCGCGCCCGCCGCCGGATGGCCAAGGGCTGGCCGCGCACGGCGTCCAGCGCCGACAGCCGCGTGGGGTGCACCGGCACGTATCGGGTCACCCCGCCGGCGGCGATCGACCGCCGGACCTGCGGCTGCTCGCACACCAGCAGGATGGGCACGTCCGGCCAGACGCTGACGTGCCAGCGGGCGCTGGTGAAGACGGTCCACGCCGACGCGGACGGCGCCACAAGCCGGTCGCCGTCCACGATCACCGCGCGCGGTTCGTCGAGCGCGGCCTTTATCACGGTGTCGCGGACGGTCCGATACGTGGAGCTGTCCAGCACCCCCTCCATCACCAGGACCGGCACATCCTGCTGGTGTGCCGCGTCGATCCGGACGACGGGCCTCAGTTCAGCCACCGGGATCACCGCGATCGGGGGCGTTGGCGGCCAGCCGCTCGCCGAGCACGGTCAGCGCCCTTTCGCTCTCCTCGGCCAGCGTGGTGTAGTGCCGGGCGACCGGACCGCGACCGGCCCTATCGGCCAGTTGCCGGGCCAACTTGGCTTTCTCCTGCAGGCTGCGCAGGGCAACCCAGAGCGCGCCCTCGATCTCGTGGTCCCGCGCGGCCAGCAGGGCGTCGGCCGTCCAGGCGTGCCCGACATGGCAGCGAAAGTGCCCCTCGCTGATCGCGATCAGCGAGCCGTTGCAGTCCGGGCAGGTGTAGCCCGACGGCGCGCCGAGTTCCCGCGTGTCGAAGTCGGTCGAAAACCGGGACGTCATGGCGATACGGTTCTCGAGGTCCAGCGCTGCGTCGGGCTCCATGCTCCGGTCCTCGATTTCTCTCTGCGCCAACTCTTTGAGGACGGCGCCGATTTCGGCCGCCACGGCTTGGCGATCCAGCACGCCCGCGTTGCGCGCGTTTGCCGGCAGCGCCCCGAACAGCGCGTCCTGCGGTGTCTGACCGATGGTGGTGCCGCCGCGCGAGCGGATCGCGGCCAGTCCCAGCACCCCGTCGTCGAGCACGCCCGACAGCAACACCCCGATCGCGCGCGCCCCGAACGCCACCGCGACCGACCGGAACAGTGCGTTGATGGCGGGACGATGCCCGTTCTCGGTGGGGCCCTGCGACAACACGACGCGATGGTCGGCGACCAGCAGGTGACGATCCGGACTGGCGACGTAGATGTGGCCGGGCAGCAGCGGGGCGCCGTCCTCGGCGGTGACCGCCGACAAGGGGCCGCTGCGATCGAGGATCCGGGCCAGCACGCTCGGCGCACCCGCGGGCACGTGCAGCACAATCAAGTAGGCGTACGGCAAATCCGGCGACAAGCTGGCGGCCAGCCGTGAGAGCGCTTCGACTCCCCCGGCCGAGGCGCCGATCGCGACCACTCCGCGCAGGCCGTTATCTTGGTCGGTCGCGTCAATCACCACCCTCGACTACCCGCCTCAAGCCTACGTAACCGGACGGCCGGTGGACAGGGCCGGTGGACAGGGAAAACGCATGCCCGTTTATGACCCGTCAACCGTGGTAACCGAAGGCCATGGCAGCCAATGACGAATCCGACCCGAAACAGCGCGATCTGCAACCCTCGCGCGTGCGCCGCGACACCGGATACCTGACCACTCAGCAGGGCGTCCGCGTCGATCACACCGACGATTCGCTGACCGCCGGCGAGCGGGGACCCACACTGCTGGAAGATTTTCACGCCCGGGAGAAGATCACCCACTTCGACCACGAGCGAATCCCCGAGCGCGTCGTTCACGCGCGCGGCGCCGGCGCGTACGGCTTCTTCGAACCGTATGACGACTGGCTGGCCGAGTACACCGCGGCGAAATTCCTGACCACGCCGGGCACCCGGACCCCGGTGTTCGTCCGGTTCTCCACGGTGGCCGGATCGCGCGGCTCGGCCGACACGGTCCGCGACGTGCGTGGTTTTGCCACCAAGTTCTACACCGAGCAGGGCAACTACGACCTGGTGGGAAACAACTTTCCGGTCTTCTTCATCCAGGACGGCATCAAGTTCCCCGACTTCGTCCACGCGGTGAAACCCGAGCCGCACAACGAGATTCCGCAGGCCGCCTCGGCACACGACACGCTGTGGGACTTCGTCTCCCTGCAGCCCGAGACGCTGCACACCATCATGTGGCTGATGTCCGACCGCGCGCTGCCGCGCAGCTACCGCATGATGCAGGGGTTCGGTGTGCACACCTTCCGCCTGGTAAACGCCCGCGGCGAAGGCACTTTCGTGAAGTTCCACTGGAAGCCCCGCCTCGGCGTGCACTCGCTGATCTGGGACGAATGCCAGAAGATCGCCGGCAAGGACCCCGACTACAACCGGCGCGACCTTTGGGAGGCCATCGAGTCCGGCCAGTATCCCGAGTGGGAACTCGGGGTGCAGCTCGTGGCCGAGGCCGACGAGTTCAACTTCGACTTCGACCTCCTGGACGCCACGAAGCTCATTCCCGAGGAACACGTTCCGGTCCGTCCGGTCGGCAAGATGGTGCTGAACCGCAACCCGGACAACTTCTTCGCCGAGACCGAGCAGGTCGCCTTTCACACCGCCAACGTGGTGCCGGGGATCGACTTCACCAACGACCCGCTGCTGCAGTTCCGCAACTTCTCCTACCTGGACACGCAGTTGATCCGCCTGGGCGGGCCCAACTTCGCGCAGCTGCCGGTCAATCGGCCGGTGGCCGACGTCCGCAACAACCAGCAGGACGGCTACTCCCAGCACGCGATCCCGCAGGGGCGGACCAGCTACTACAAGAACACCCTCGGTGGCGGGTGTCCGGCGCTGGCAAACGACGACGTGTTCCGCCACTACACGCAGCGGATCGACGGCGCCGCGATGCGCAAGCGCGCCAAGTCCTTCGAGAATCACTACAGCCAGGCGCGGATGTTCTGGAAGAGCATGTCGGCGGTCGAGGCCGAACACATCGTCGCCGCGTTCGCTTTCGAGCTGGGCAAGGTCGAAGTGCCCGACATCCGTTCGGCGGTGGTGGCCCAACTCGCCCGCGTCGACCACGGGCTGGCCACTCGGGTGGCGGCGAAGCTGGGCCTGCCCGCGCCGCCCGACGAAGCCGTCGACGGCGAGGTCGCCTCCTCGCCGGCGCTGTCCCAAATCGGTGCCGCCAATTCTGGGGACAGCATCGAGTCGCGCAAGATCGCCGTGCTGGCCGCGGACGGCGTGGATGTCGTTGGAACGCAACGTTTCAAGGAGCTGATGGCCCAGCGCGGCGCGATGGTCGAGGTCCTGGCCCCCGTCGCCGGCGGCACCCTGCGCGGCGGTTCGGGCGGGGAGCTGTCCGTCGACCGGGCGTTCACGACGATGGCATCGGTCCTCTACGACGCGGTGGTGGTGGCGTGCGGGCCGGATTCGGTGGCGACGCTTTCCGAGGACGGTTACGCCGTGCACTTCGTGGTCGAGGCCTACAAGCACCTGAAGCCGATCGGTGCGTACGGCAAGGGGATCGATCTGCTGCGCGCCGCGCACATCGATGCCCGCCTCGCCTCCGACAGCGACTCGGAGGCCGACGTAATGAACGACCGGTCCGTCGTGACCACGACGGCGGCGGCCGACGACTTCCCCGATCAATTCGCCGAGGAATTCGCCGCCGCCCTGGCCCGCCACCGCTGCTGGGAGCGCCAAACCGATCCGGTGCCGGCATAACCGCTAAAGGAGGAGATGAGCATGCCGCGATCGTCGATCAAGAACGAGAAGATGTATCAGGATCTGCGCAAGAAGGGCGAGTCCAAGGAGAAGGCCGCGCGGATTTCCAATGCGGCCGCGGGCCGGGGCGCGTCGTCCGTCGGCCGCAAGGGCGGCAAGGCGGGATCCTACGCCGACTGGACGGTCCCGCAGTTGAAGAAGAAGGCCAAAGAGCTTGGCATGTCCGGCTATTCGAGCCTGACCAAGGACAAGCTGATCGCCAAGCTGCGCAACCACTGACGCGCGCGGGTCAGCCGGGGGCCTTAGGACGTTGCGTGTGAATTGGGGTATTCGCGTGTGAATCCTGGGCGGACGAATCGCCCGAATCGCGCCATCGGTGCACGCGGAAAGCCGCCGGCGCACACTCAAGGCGGCTAGCCAGTTAAGCCCAGCCGGTCGGCCAGCACCAAAAAGGCGACCGCGTAGTCGTTGTCGGCGGTCCGCGACCTGATCTGCTCCCAGTCCAGCCTTTCGCGGACCGCCCGCACCGGCGGCAGCAGCTTGGCGAAGTCGCAGTGATGTTCGTTCAGGGAGCGCAGTTTCTGGATGACCACCATGGTCGGCGGCAGCACCGGCATCGCGATCGCCAACACGTCGCGCTGCTCGGCGCAGTCGAGCGTCGCCGGCTCCACGCGCTCGCCGTTGATGCGGTGCAGGACGTCGACGACCGTGTCTCCGGTGCGCGCCTTGAACAACCAGTCCTCCGGGGGGTGTTCGATCGCGAATCCGGCGCCGGCGAGGGTGGCCTCGGCGCTGGCCACGTCGCTCTCGGCCACGACGAGATCCACGTCGTGGCTGGGCTCGGGCGCGCCGAAGGCCCACAAAGCGTAGGTGCCGGCCAACGCGAAGCGCGGCCCGTTTTCCTTGAGCGCCGACGCCGCGCCGCGCAACGCCTCCCGCAGCTCATTGCAGGACACGCCCGAGGGGGTCTGGGTGGCTGTCATCGTGCATAGGTGATACCCCCCTTTCGGTGGGACAACCTGTCGCGGATTCGCGTGACATCGTTCGTCGTCCGTTTAAGCGACCGTCACACTGGCAAATCTTGTGTTATGTCAGCCCCAGTTTTGCCCGTGTGCGACGGGGCTGCCGTCGTGATCGTGGGTGATCGGGCGTGACGGCGGGGTTGGTCAAGCACTGGCTCGAGTCGGGACGGCTCGAGCTGCCGTTGCCCGCCTCCGGACGCACCGCGGAACGCTGGCAACGCCTGGCCCGGCTGGCCGAGGAGGACATCGTGGCGGCCCGCATCGCCGAGGCCCACGCCGACGCCGTCGCCATCCTGCACGAGCTGGGCGGCAAGCCGCCCGATTCCGATCAGCTGTGGGGCGTGTGGGCGGCCGAATCGTCCGACGATGCACTGATTGCGACCAGGATCCGCGGCGGCGCGATCATCCTCAACGGCACCAAGGTGTGGTGCTCGGGCGCCGGATTCTGCACGCACGCGCTGGTGACCGCCCGCCTCGACGACGGACGGTGCGGGCTGTTCGCGGTGCCGGTCACCGAACCCGCCGTCAAGGCGCTCCCGACCACCTGGTGGAACGTCGGGATGGCCGGAAGCGACACCAGGGCCGTGCAATTCACCAACGCGCGCGCCGTCGCCGTGGGTGATCCCGACGACTACCTGACCCGGCCCGGGTTCTGGCACGGCGCCACCGGCGTCGCGGCCTGCTGGCTCGGCGGTGCGCGGCGGGTCGCGGAGCCGTTATACCGTTGCGCCACAAGCGATTCGGCCGATGCCTACTCCCTGGCGCACCTGGGTGCGGTGGACGCCGCCCTGGCCGCCGGAGAGGCCATCCTGACCACCGCGGCGATGCAGATCGACACCGATCCGTTCGACCGGTCCAACACCGCTCAGCTGCTGGCCCGTCGCGCGCGCACGGTCGTAGAACACGCGGTCGACGAGGCAATCACGCGCACCGGCCGCGCCCTGGGGCCGGGCCCGCTGTGTCAGGACGGGCGACACGCCCAGCGCGTCGCCGACCTGACCATCTACATCCGGCAGAGCCACGCCGAGCGGGACCTGGCCGAGCTCGGGCGCCTCGCCGGGCGGCGGCCATGAAGGCCATGAAGACCCTGCGGGCGAGCAATTGCGCCAAGTTTGCGGCCAAGCCGCTCACCCACGGCGGCACCCCGGCGCCGGTGTGGCTGGCCGCCCTGCACTCCGAACCGCTGCCCGCACTGGACCTGAGCGCGTGTCCCGGGTTGGTCGTCGTCGCGGCCCATCCCGACGACGAGACGCTGGGACTCGGCGCGGCCACCGCCCAACTGGTCGCCTCAGGGGTCGACGTGCAGGTCATTTCGGTCACCGACGGCGGCGCGGCCCGACCGGGTGGGACCGAGCGGGAGCGGACGCGTTGGGAGATCACTCGCAGATACGAACTTTGCAGGGCAGCAAGCATTTTGGGCATTCCCAAGCCCGTGTCGCTGGGATTGCCCGACGGGAACCTGGCCGATCACGAGGACGAGGTCGCCGACCTCCTCGCGGACATTCTCGACGCCGCCGCGCCCGGGACGTGGTGCGCCGCCACCTGGCGGGGCGACGGGCACCCCGATCACGAGGCCGTGGGGCGCGCGGCCGCGGAGGCGTGCCGGCGCACCGGCGCCGCGTTGCTGGAATATCCGGTGTGGATGTGGCACTGGGCCAGCCCGGCCGACCCGACGGTGCCCTGGCACCGCGCCCGGTCGGTGCCCGTGCCCACTCGGGCGCTCGCCCGTAAACGCCTCGCCGCGCATTGTTTTCGCAGCCAGCTTCAGCCGGCCGCCGGCGGGGCGGCGCCCGCCGTCCCACCGTTCGTGCTGCAACGGCTCCTCGCGGTGGGCGAGGTGGTGTTCCGGTGACCACCGCGGCGTATGCCGGCATCGAGGATCCCCGGCCGTTCCCGACGCCGTGGTACCAGCAACGCAGGGACGCCATCACCTTGGCGGTGCTGCCCGACCGCCG
>NZ_LZKE01000022.1:0-53586 GCF_001672675.1 Mycobacterium sp. E2327 | reverse complement strand
CAGCCCGCCAAACCAGCCGCGACGCCGCCGGCACGTCCCGTCGACCGCAACACCTGGCGGATGCCGCCGCTGACGCTCCTCGAACCGGTCACCTGGTCCCCCGGCACCCGGCTCGGCATGATCGCCCTGCGCAGCTACCTGGTCGTCGGCGCGCTGCTGCTAGTCGTCAAAGCCGTCCAGCTCGGCCGCTGAGTTTCCCCGAAGCGCTTGCCTGCCAATGCTTAGCAGTGTTAGCTGAGCAACCAGCAGCAAAGCACATCGCCGGCAAGTAGGGAGGTTTGGAGCATGCTCCAGCGAGCGTTCATCGTTACAGCAATCGTTGTCGGGATAGCGGTGCCACCCGTCGCCGATGCGGCGCCGTCGACCACCACGCCGTCGCCCGCCCCGACGACCGGGTCCAACGTCTACTACCCGAACTGCAAGGCGGCGTGTGCCGCCGGCGCGGCCCCGATTTACATCGGGCAGCCGGGTTACCGGGCGCCCCTTGATCGCGACGGCGACGGCATCGCGTGCGAGGTGTGCCACTGAATTCACCTAGCGGCTCGTCGGCGTGCCGGCGGTGATCCGGGCGGCGACCGAATCGAATACCAGGGTCACCAGGTCGACCACGTCCTGGCGCGTCACGTCCAATACCCCGTCGAGCCAGGCGAGCAAGTAGGAGTCGGCGGCGGCCACCACCCCGACGCCGAGCAACAGCCGTTCCCGGTCGTCGACCGTGTTCGACTCCGGCAGCAGGTCGGCGACGAGCCGGGCGAGTTTACGAAGTCCTTGTTGGCGTTGGGCTTGAACCGTTGGCCCGCCGGAAAACACCTCGCGAAGCTTGATGCGCGCATGGCCGGGATTGCCCTCGAGTGAGCGGCTGATGGCATCGATCATCGCCCGCGCACCGTCCGAGGCCCGGGAGGTGGCGCCGATCGCTGCCTGGCACGCACTGACTTCCTCGTCGATCACTTCGTCGTAGGCAGCCGCCAGCAGCGCATCCAGGTCGGCAAAGCTCTCGCCGAAATACCGGTCGCGCAGTCCCGCCTGACGCAATACCGCGCGGATGGACGTGCCGGCGTAGCCATATTTGCCGAACAGCTCGATGCCTGCGGTGACCAGGCGCGCACGGCGCTCGGCCACCCGTTCGGCCGCCGTCTTCCCGTCGTAATCCCTCATGCCCTGCCTTCTGGTTACACGCGTCCCACGATGTCGAATCCTAGGCCAACCTGCGAACTCGCGTCCCGACAATGTGAGGGCAGTCATCATCTGATTGCGCTTGCTCTCAGATGGCGGTAGCGTTCGGCGCATGACATCTTCAGCTAGAAAATCCGCACAGGATTCGTTCGACTACGTCATCGTCGGGGCCGGAAGCGCGGGGTGCGTGGTGGCCAACCGCCTCTCCGAGGACCCGTCGGTACAGGTGCTGTTGCTCGAGGCGGGCCCCGAGGACACGATGGACGCGATTCGGGTACCGGCGATCTTCGGTTCGCTGTTCGGGTCGGAAGTCGACTGGAACTATCGCCTCGAACCGCAGGCGCACTATCACGGATCGACGACCTACCCGCGCGGCAAGACCCTGGGCGGTTCGTCCTCGATCAACCTGATGGTCTACATCCGCGGACACCGCGCCGACTTCGACGGATGGAGCGAACGCGGCTGCGCCGGCTGGGATTACGACAGCGTGCTGCCCTACTTCATCAAGGCAGAGAACAACAGTCGACTGGGGCAGCCGTTGCACGGTCAAAGCGGTCCCCTGCACACAGAGGACCGGCTGTTCACCCACGAGCTCTCACACAGTTGGGTCAGCGCGGCAAGCGAATGGGGCCTGGCGACGACCGACGATTTCAACGGCGCATCCCAGATCGGTGCGGGCGCTTATCAAGTCAACTGCCATCGAGGCTGGCGGTGGTCGAGCGCCGACGGCTATCTGAGACCGGCGCTCGCCCGACCCAACCTCACCGTGCGGGCCAACGCCCTCGCAACGCGGATTCTGGTGGACGGCGGCCGTTCGACGGGTGTTTCCTACGTGCACGATGGCGCTGAGATCAGCGCCTACGCCGGCGCGGAGGTGATTCTCTGCGGCGGGACCATCAACTCGCCGCAACTGCTGCTGTTGTCCGGCATCGGTCCGGCCGATCAGCTGCGCGGTCTCGGCATCGGCGTCAACGCCGACCTGCCGGGCGTCGGAGAGAACCTGCACGATCACACGATGACGCCGATCGTCTGGGCCACCCAAAACTCGACCGATTTGTTGGAGATGGCCAGCCCGGAAAACCTTTCGCTGTGGCAGAGCCGCAGCGGCGGTCCGTTCACCTCCAACGGCGGCGAGGTCGGGGGCTTCGTATCCACCCACGGCCAGGCGATCCCGAACATCCAATTCATCGGCGGACCAACATCATTCGTCGATCACGGCCGGTTCAGCTTACCGCTGCCCAACTTCACGATGAACGTCGCCGCGACGCACCCGCGCAGCCGCGGTCGGCTGTGCCTGTCCTCCGCCGATCCGGGCGAGGCGCCCCGGATCAATCCGGCCTACTTCGCCGACCCGGCGGACCTCGACGACGTCACGGCCGGGCTGGGCGCCGCCGTCGAGATCGCGCAGCAGTCCTCGTTCCGGAAGTTCGTCAAGGGATTGAACCTGCCGACCGAGGCGAATCCGGGCAAGGCCGCGCTCACCGAGTATGCGAGGACCTGGTCACAAACCGAATATCACGCAGTCGGTACGTGCGCGATGGGCGTCGACGAGCGGGCAGTGGTCGATCCCGACCTCAAAGTCCGTGGCGTCGAGGGACTTCGCGTCGTCGACGCATCGGTGATGCCCGCGATAGTCAGTGGAAACACCAACGCGGCGGCCGTCATGATCGCCGAGAAGGGTGCCGATCTGATCAAGGGCCACCGGTCTCCGGGGCGGGACGTATGCTGCTGACCGGTAGGCGCCGGGCCGGGGTCGCTGCCCCTTATTGGGGCAGCGCCTCGCCCCGCGTCTCGGGCGCAAAGGGAATGATGAAAAGCCCGATCACGAACGCAATGGCCGTCAAAGCGACCGGTAGTCCCAGGGTATGCAGGTGCAGCACCGCCGCGCCGAGCAGGAAGTTGACGCCCGCGCCGACGAAGCGGCCGAACGACGTGCAGAAGGCGAACGCCGTTGCGCGCACGCGCGTCTCGAACTGCTCGGGCAGCCAGAGGCTGAAGATCGCGAAGTTGCCGCCAAAGAACCCGAGCACGAACAGCCACGCGATGAACGGCGCGAGCCCATTGGGCAGATAGAACGCCCAGCCGAAGCTCCCGACGATCGAAACAGCCATCCCCGCAAAGTAAATCGCAAGCGTCTTTCGGCGCCCGATGCGCTCGGAGAGCACCGGCACCATCAGGCACCCCAGGATGGTGCCGATGGACAACAGGCCCGTGGCCCAGGACGCCGTTCTGGTCGCGCCGGCCTTGTCGAAGCCCGCGTGCTGCGCCAACTGAATGACGGCGGTGGGTTCGTAGACGGCGCCGGCCCATAGGCCCACGATCGCGATCGTCAGCAGCGCGCAGGCCACCCAGGTGCGACGCCGATAGCGCGGCCCGAGAATCTCGCGCAGTGGCTTCACGCGGACCTTGGGCTGAGCCTCCAGGTTCTCCCACTTCTCCGTCTCCTTCACCCGCGTCAGGATCAGGATCGCAACGACGATCGGCACCGCGCCCGTCAAAAACATTGCGCGCCAACCGAAATGGACGCCGATCGTGTAGTTCAGGGCCGCCGCCAGAAAGAACCCGGCGTAGTAGCCGGTCTGCAGGTAGCCCGCCCCCATCTTGCGCCGGTCCTCGGGCCACGCCTCGGCCACGTAAGTCCCCGCCAACGCCCATTCGCCGCCGATGCCGACGCCCGCGATGAAGCGGAAAATCGCCAGCTGCCAGACATTTTGCGCCGCGGCCGAAAGCCCGGTGAAGATGGCGAAGGTAAAGATCGTCGCGGCCAGCACCTTGGTGCGCCCGAAGCGGTCGGCGATCGGCCCCCAGATGAACGACAGGCCCCAGCCCACCAGAAACAGGGCGAACAGGATCGATCCCGCGAGACCGACGTTGGTCGAAGTCGCGGCGAAACCCGAACGCGGCAGCAGTTCGGTCAGCGCGGGGGCGAGCACGAGGGCGTAGATGAACGAATCCATTCCGTCGAGCGTCCAGCCCGTCCATGCGCCCCAGAACCCCGCGATCTGGGAGCGATTGAGCGGTGTGCGACGCCTGGCGAGGCTTGCCGGCTCCGTCGTTGACGTCATCTGGCCTCCGTTGGCACGGGTAGAACGACTATCGGGATTCGCATATGCACGCGCCGGTGCTGGCCTAGCCACCCTCCGGCATCACATTGTATATAATATAGTGATGAGCGTAACAGGTCGAACTCCGTCGGACAATGCGTTGGGTGCGTTGCCGACGGCGCTCTCGCTGGCGGAACGCGGCAGCACGTCGCGGTTGATCGCCAACGCGCTGCGCGCCGCCATCGTCGACGGCACCCTCGCCCCCGGGGCACCGCTGCGCCAGGACGCCATCGCGCGGCACTTCTCAGTCAGCGCGATCCCCGTTCGCGAGGCCCTGCGCCAGCTGGAGAGCGAAGGCTGGGCCAAGGTGGAGATGAACAAGGGGGCGACGGTGGCCCCGTTGTCGCCCGGCGAGGCGCGCGAGGTGTACGAGATCCGCGCCGCCCTCGAGAGCCTCGCCATCGGGCTGGCGATACCCGCTCACACGTCGGACACGCTGCGCCACTGCGAGGCGCTGTACGAGGCGGCCGCGGCCGAAACCGAGCCGTCGCTGTACGTCGCGCGCAACGAGGCCTTTCACATGAGCCTTTACGAGCCGGCCGCGCGCCCACAACTCCTGGCGCTGATCGGCATGCTGCATGAGCGCGGAGAGCGCTACCTGCGGCTCAAGTTCGGGCTGCCGTCCTACAAGGGCGAGTCCGACCGCGAACACGCGTCGCTGCTGCGGGCCGTGCGCCGGGGCGATGTCGAGCGCGCACAGTCGCTGGTCACCAGGCACCTGCTCGGCACCGGCGAGCTACTCCACCGCGTCCTCGGCGAAAACACCGATGTGGTCGGCTCAACCGGGGACTCGGAAACCGGACGAGAAATGGGCGCGTAATTCAGCGCCGAAACGGACGGCGGCTCGCCGGGGCGGTGAAGCCTTCGGTGTCATCGAAGAATGCCCAGGTCCCCGCGTCGTCGACCTCCATGCGCCAGCCCAGCTCGGTGCTGCCCGCGACGGCGTCGGTGAACCACACGTATGCGGCCTCGGCGCTCTCGAAATCCTTGGTCGCCACAATCCCGCCATGTGGGTCGATGATCCGGAACTTGGCCATGCGCTGTGATTATCCCTTCCGGGGGAAATTCAACCGCAATTAGCCGGCGCCGGCGACCGGAAACGCTCAAACCGTGCGCGCCAAACGCTGCGCGAGCAGCTCGGCGAAGCGCGCCGGATCCTCGAGCGCGCCGCCTTCGGCGAGAAGGGCTGTGCCGTAGAGCAGTTCGGCGGTCTCGGCGACCGATTGGTCGTCGGCGCGGTCCTTGTGCGCGTCCCGCAGGCCCGTGACGAGCGGATGATTCGGGTTGAGTTCGAGGATCCGCTTGCCGACCGGAACGTCCTGCCCGGTGGCGCGGTAGAGGCGCGCCAGCGTCGGGGTGATCCCGAAGGCGTCGGTGATCAGGCAGGCGGGCGATTCGGTCAGGCGCGTCGACAGCCGCACGTCCTTGACGTGCTCGCTCAGGGTCTCTTTGAGCCAGGTCAGCAGGTCGGCAAACTCCTTCTCCTGCTCCTCGCGCTCGGCCTCGCTTTTGCCCTCTTCGTCGTCGAGGTCCACTTCGCCCCTGGCCACCGACTGCAGCGGTTTGCCGTCGAACTCGTCGACCACCCCCACCCACACTTCGTCGACCGGATCGGTGAGCAGCAGGACCTCGTAGCCCTTGGCCTTGAACGCCTCGAGGTGCGGTGACTTCAGCAGCTGCTGGCGCGTCTCGCCGGTGGCGTAGAAGATCTGCTGCTGGCCCTCCTTCATCCGCTCGACGTACTCGGCCAGGGTGGTGGCCTCCTCCTCGCTGTGGGTGGAGGCAAACGACGACACCTGCAGCAGCATGTCCTTGTTGTCGGCGTCGGACAGCAGCCCTTCCTTGATGGCCCTGCCGAACTGGGTCCACAGGGTGCGGTAGTCGTCCGGCCGCTCGGACTGCAGCTCCTTGATCGTGGACAGGACCTTCTTGGTCAGGCGGCGACGGATCGCCTTGATCTGCCGGTCCTGCTGCAGGATTTCGCGAGATACGTTGAGCGACAAGTCTTGTGCGTCGACGACGCCCTTGACGAAGCGCAGGTATTTCGGCAGCAGCTCGTCGCAATCGCCCATGATGAACACGCGCTTGACGTACAACTGGATTCCGACGTGGGCGTCCCGGTCGAACAGGTCGAACGGCGCGTGCGACGGAATGAACAGCAGGGCCTGGTACTCGAAGGTGCCCTCGGCCTTCATCGCGATGACCTCGAGCGGGTCGTCCCAGGCGTGGGCGATGTGCTTGTAGAACTCGTTGTACTCCTCGGCGGAGACCTCCTCCTTGGGCCTGGCCCACAGCGCCTTCATCGAGTTCAGGGTCTCGGTTTCGAGCGTGACGGTCTCCTCGCCACCGTCCTCGCCCGGGGTGCGTTTCTCGACCTCCATCCGGATGGGCCAGGAGATGAAGTCGGAATACCGCTTGACCAGATGCCTGATCTTCCATTCGGCGGTGTAGTCGTGCAGCTCGTCCTCGGCGTCCTCGGGCTTGAGGTGCAGCGTGACCGAGGTTCCCTGCGGCGCGTCGTCCACGGATTCGATGGTGTAGGTGCCCTCGCCGCTGGATTCCCACCTGGTGGCGGCGCTCTCGCCCGCCTTGCGGGTCAGCAGCTCGACCTTGTCGGCGACCATGAAGCTCGAGTAGAACCCGATGCCGAACTGGCCGATCAGTTCCTCGGAGGACGCCGCATTTTTGGCGTCGCGGAGCTGTTGGCGCAGCTCGGCGGTGCCGGACTTGGCCAGCGTGCCGATCAGGTCCACCACTTCCTCACGCGTCATCCCGATGCCGTTGTCGCGGACGGTCAGCGTTCGCGCGCTTTTGTCGACGTCGATCTCGATATGTAGGTCGGAGGTGTCGACGTCGAGGTCCTTGTTGCGAAACGCTTCCAGGCGCAGCTTGTCCAGCGCATCGGAGGCGTTCGAGATCAGCTCCCGCAGAAACGAGTCCTTGTTGGAGTAGACCGAGTGGACCATCAAATCCAGCAGTTGCCGGGCCTCGGCCTGAAACTCCAACTGCTCGACACGCGCGTTCATGACACTCCCTGCACTTTCCTTCCTGATACGACGTTGCAAATTTACCGAGGTGCGGTTGGTCTACGCCCGCGGGCTGGCCCTACCCTGAACCCATGTCCGTTGCTCAGCGCGAACGCGCCGCCCTCGTCGCGACCATGCGGGCCGTCGGCCCCGAGGCGCCCACCTTGTGCGAGGGCTGGAAGACGCGAGACCTGGCCGCCCATTTGGTGATCCGGGAGTATCGGCCCGATGCCGCGGCGGGCATCATGATTCCGTTCTTCGCGGCGCACACCGCCAAGGTGCAGCAGGAGGCGGCGTCGAAGAACGACTGGGACGAGTTGGTGGACAAAATCGCGTCCGGCCCGCCCGTCTATTCGCCGTTCATCCTGCTCGACCCGGTGGCCAACGTCGCCGAGATGTTCATCCATCACGAGGACGTGCGCCGCGCACAGCCGGCCTGGGAGCCCCGTGTGCTGGAACAAGGGATGTGCCGGGCGCTGCGTCGCACGCTGTCGCTGATGGCCCGGGTCACGCTCGGGAAGGTCCCGGGTCGGGTTGCGTTGCGCACGCCCGGGGGCAAGACGGTGCTGACGGCCGGCTCCGGCCCGGCGGTCGTGGTGACCGGTCCGCCCGAGGAGCTGTTGCTGTTCTCCGTCGGCCGGGAGGCTCGGGTCGAGTTCGACGGCGACCCGGCGGCGGTGCAAGCGGTCCGCGACGCGCCCAAGGGGTTGTAGCCGGACTATCAAGTCTCCAGACGACCGGTGGCGAGGGCCTCGCGCAGCTCCTTCTTGATCACCTTGCCGAACTGATTGCGCGGCAGCGCATCGACGATCACCAGGCGCTCGGGGTGTTTGTAGCGGCTCAACCCTTGCGAATGGCAGTGCTGCACCAGGGATTCCAGCGACACGTGGTCGCTCGACGCCGGTACCACCACGGCGCAGACGCGCTCGCCGGTGCGCGGGTCGGGTACTCCGACGACCGCGACGTCGGCGACAGCGGGATGGGTGGCCAGCGCATTTTCGACCTCCTGCGCCGAGACATTCTCCGCGTTGCGGATGATCGCATCCTTGATCCGGCCCGTGACACGGACGTTGCCATTCCCGTCGATCAGCCCGAGATCCCCTGTGCGAAGCCATCCTTCGGCGTCGAATGCGTCGGCGTCGAGCGCGGCATCGGCGTAGCCTAGGAAGCATTGGGGTCCCTTGAGCCGCAGCTCACCCTCCTGCCCGACGGGCAGTTCGATCCCTGCGTCGACGACCCGGACGCTGACGCCGGGTCCCGGTGCGCCGACGGTGTGGTCGAGCACCTCCGGCGCCCCGGTCAGCGGCGGTGAGGTGGCGACCGGAAACTCGGTGAGGCCCCATGCGTTCGCGATGCCGGCCACACCGAAGGTCTCGCGGACCTGGTGGCCCAGTTCGGGGGTGATCGGCGCGCCGCCGGCCAGGCAGCCACGCACGAACGGGAACAGCGGCTCGTCGCCGTGGTTGCGTTGAGCTTCGAGGAAGGCCAGGAAGAACGGTGTCGCCATGCCCAAAAAGGTCGGGTTGTGGGCGGCGATGGACAGCGGCGTGGTGGCCGGGTCGAATACCTCGAACAGCGCTAACCGCATGCCGGTCATCAGCCCGACGGCCAGCATCACGGCACCGCCGATGTGCGCGAAGGGAAAGCCGATGGGGTCCACGTCGCTAGCGGTGATTCCCATCTTTTCCGCCAGGCCCGTTGCGGGCGCCATCACCGACGCGTCGGTATGGCGAATTCCCTTGGGGGCCGCGGTGGTTCCGGACGAGTAGTAGATCCATCGCGCGGCGCCGGTAGGTCCCGGCGGCCGGCCGAGGGCATCGGCGCTCGCGCGGGGCAGCCGAAGCTCACCGGCCGCCGGGGGCGTCGCAAGGTCGACGGTGATGACGCGGAAGCCCCTGTCCGTGGCCAGGGCCCGCGCTAGGCCGCCGTAGTCGAATCGGTGCCAAAACTCGGGCACCACAAGGAATTCGGTAGACAGCTGGGCGGTGATGAAGCCGACCTCGTGTTCACGCAGTATCGGGATGATGGGGTTCTGGACCGCGCCGAGTCGGGCCAGCGCCGCCATGACGACGGCGGTTTCCAGCGTCGTCGGCAGTTGCCAGGACACCACGGTTCCCGCGCCTATCCCCCGTGCAGCGAACGCGGCGGCCGTCGCGCACGCGGCGTCGCGGAACTGGCGTGCGGTCAGGCTGCGGCCATACTCGTCGGCGAGCAGCGACAGGTCCGGTCTTCGCCGTGCGGCCTCGGCAATCAATGCCCAGTAGGTGAGGTCCTTCATCCGGCCGGTGGCGCGGTGATCGGCCGAAATCCAGAGTGCGCGATGGCAACTGACACGGAACTGCCGATCGGGCCGTGGTGGTCGACGAGCACGGCCGAGCCGGTGGCGACGCCGTCGTGGCTGTAATGCGTGAGCGAGGCCAGCCCGATGTGGGGTCCTTCGGGCAGCCGGGTCAGCGTCAGGGTGTAGTCGACGTTGATGAACTGCAGTCCGTTTGTGCCCCAATTGGCCAGTGAGGCCGTGATGTCCGCGCCCATGGCCGCGCGGGTGAAAGGGGTGAGCGGCTCGCCGTCGATCAGCGAGCGTGTCTCGTGCAGCCAGGTGTATTTCGGTCCCGAGGTGTGGGGCCAGTCGGGATCGGGATTCTGAATGTCGGTGCCCCAGCCGTAGGTGCGCATGAACAGCGACGGCGCGGGGCCGTCGTCGATGGGCAGCGGCGGCATCTGCACGGCCGGTGACCACACGTCCCCCTCGGGCTGCGGGCCGCGCCGCAGAAACAATGCGCTCCCCCGCGCGACGGGTGTACCGCGCTGGGTGAGGACGGTCTCGACGAGTCGCAGTCGCCGACGGTCGTGGTGCACCTGCGTGTGGACCTCGATCGGTTCGAGCGCGGTGGGCGCGGGTAGGTCGACGGTCAGCCGCGCGGGTTGCAGTTGCGGATCCTCCACCGCGCGTTCGGCGGCCCACCCCAAGAGACCGCCCACGACGTGGCCACTCAGCGACGGACCCCAGCCGCCCCGCGCGATTCCGTTTGGCACAAAACGGTTTTCGTCGCGCAGAAAGTATGGCACCTGCGCCGCGGAATCAACCTCATCCGGCGCGGTATTGGTTTCGGTCAAAGCGCGGCTCTTTCTCGTCAGGACGGCAACAGTTGATATTACAGTTTCTGTTTCCAGTCCAACCGAGAGGACTACGCGATCGCGGCGCCCACCAGGTGTCCGATCGCGTAGGTGACCGCCAACGCGAGTCCACCGCCGATGACGTTGCGGGCCACCGCCCGCCCCTGCGGCGCGCCGCCCAGTCCGGCCGACACCGCACCCGTCAGCACCAAGGCCAGCAGCACCGCGACGACGGTGGCCGGGATTCTCCATGCCGTCGGCGGCACCAGGATCACGATCAACGGCAACAACGCGCCCACGGTGAACGACAGCGCCGAGGACATCGCCGCTTGCCACGGATTGGTCAGCTCCTCGGGGTCGATACCCAGTTCGATCTCAGCGTGGGCGACGAAGGGATTGTGGTCGGTGAGCTCCTCGGCCACGGTGCGGGCCGTCGCCGGTGACAGTCCCTTGGCCTCGTAAAGCTCGGCCAGCTCGTCCAATTCGGCGGCCGGGTCGTCGCGCAACTCCTGCATTTCCTTGGTCAGCAGCGCCTGCTCGGTGTCGCGCTGCGTGCTGACCGAGACGTATTCACCCAACGCCATCGACACGGCCCCGGCGACCAGACCGGCGACGCCGGCGGTCAAGATCGGGCCGCGTTCCACCGTCGCCGCCGCGACGCCCACCACGATGCCCGCGGTGGACACGATCCCGTCGTTGGCGCCGAGCACGCCGGCACGCAGCCAATTCAGCCTCGACGAGACCGAACCCACATGGGGTTCGGCGGGGTGGGAGGTAGTCGACACGTCCGCAACCATATACGGCGAAATGGCTTCCGACCAGCAAATATAGGCTTGCCAAAGCGAGCGCAGCCTTGCCTCATTCGCCGTTCTCGGTGACGTGTCGCCGCCCAAACGTTGCGCATGGGCCCGTCACAGCTAATCCATAGACGCACTATCTAACGTGTGGGTTGTTGGGGGGTTCTAGGAACTCACTTATGGACAGGTGAAGGACTATGAAATTAAAGCAATTGATCGCGGGGGGAACCATCGCCGGCGCTCTCGGCGCCGCCGCGTTGGGTATGGGCGCCGGTTCGGCGTTTGCCGCTCCGGGAGCGCCCCCGCCGGCACCCGGTAACCACGGTGGCCCGGCGCCCGGGGATCACCGCCCGGCCGGACCGAATGACCCGGGTGGCCCGGGCGGGCCCGGCAATCCTGGTGGTCCTCCGGGTGGTCCCGGCGGGCCCGATCACCGCGGTGGACCGGGCGGTCCCGGCGGGCCCGGCGGCCCCGGTGGACCCGACCATCCTGGCGGACCCGGTGGCCCCGGCGGACCCGACCATCCTGGCGGACCCGGCGGCCCCGACCATCCCGGCGGACCCGGCGGTCCCGACCATCCCGGCGGACCGGGCGGCCCCTGGCATGGCGACCCGCAGCGCGGCTACTTCCACGGCGCCCCGTGGGGCGACGGGCCCGGACCTTGGGGTTACGGTCCACCGCCGCGGCCGGCGTGGGATCGACCGCTGCCGCCACCCGGCGGGCCGTGGGGGTATGGCCCCATCCACTACTACGGCTACGACGAGACGCCCGTCTGGGATCCCGGCTTCAACCAGTGGGGGTTCTGGTTCTTCGGGGTCTGGATCCCGCTGTAACAGGCCGACCGGCCCGATGCCCGTCTCGCCGACCGGCGGGGCGGGCATCGGCGGGATCGGTTGAGCCTAGGCCACTTTGGGCTTGATCTCCTCGATGACCCACTGGGCGTAGTCGAGGTACTCGTCGATCCCGCGGACGGCGGGAACCGGCACGGCGCTGAAGGTCACCCCCTGCTCGGCGAGCCAATTCAGGCGGTCGACGATCTCCTGAGCGCTCATGCCGGGACGCGCGTGTGGATCGCTGACGGCGCGATGTCCCTCGCCGACGCGGTTGGTGCCCAGCCCGTGCATCACCTCGAACGGGCGCCCGTCGTAGGCGGGTTGATCCTTGATGAACTCGACCCGCTCGGCGATCTTTTCCGGCGGGGTCAGAAACGGCCACCACCCGGAGGCGAATCGCGCCGCGCGCTTCAGCGCGGCATCGGCGTCGCCACCGATCCATACCGGAAGATGCGGTTTCTGAATGGGTTTGGGCTCGAACGCCATGTCGTGGAACGAGACGTAGTTGCCTTCAAATCGGGGCGAGTCGCTGGTCCACAGCTCGATGATCGCCTCGAGGTACTCGTCGGCGATGCGGCCGCGTTCGCGGAAGGGTACGCCGAGGAAGTCGAATTCGCGCTCGAGCCAACCCACTCCGAAGGTCACCATCATGCGCCCGCCGCTCATCCAGTCGGCGGTCGCCAGCGCCTTGGCGAGCACGATCGGATGATGCAGCGGCAGGATCGTGACGCACGAATTCAGCCGAATCTTCTCGGTGGCGCCCGCGATGTAGGCCTGCGCGACAGTCGAGGAAAGGTAATGCGGGCCCGACAGTTCGACATGGTCGGTGGGGATGACGTAGTGCTCGGGGATCGCGACCATGTCGTAGCCCATCGCCTCGGCGCGCTTGGCCATTCGGGTCTGATCGGCGCCGGTCACGCCGGCCTCCCAGGGCTGGGTGATCACCTTGAGGCGCAGCATGTGCGGTAGCGGGAAGGCGAACTTCATTTGCGCTCCTGGCGTGCTCGACGACCACTGTGTGGCATTGTGACTGGCCGAACGGCATGCGGTCGATGACATAGCAGAACCGCTATAATATGGCATGTCTTCTTACGGCGGTGATCTGGTCCGCGAGGCCCGGCGCCGGGCCGCCCTTACGCAAGCCGAGTTGGCGACCCGGGCCGGCACAACCCAATCCGCAATCGCGCGTTGGGAATCCGGCCGGACCGCTATCAGTCTCGATGACGTCCGTCGGCTGACGCGCTTGTGCGGCTTCGATCTCGAGCTCATGCTCGTACCGCGCGATGACAGCGACATCGCTCAGGCGACGCGGCTGGCGGGGCTGAGTGGCCAGGAACGGATGGATCGGCACGCCCGGGTGGCCCGGCAACTCGCGGCGCTGCGACAGGCGGGACGGGATTGAGTTGGAACTCGATTTGCCTCGCATGCTTGGGGCCCTGCACCGAAACAAAGTCGCCTACGTCCTCATCGGCGGCCTCGCCGCGGTCTACCACGGTTCTCCCTTTCCCACGGAGGACGCCGATATCACCCCCGACATCGGCCGGCGGAATCTCGACAACCTCGCGGCTGCCCTACGGGAACTCAACGCAAGGGTCCGCCCCGAGTCCGAGCCGAGCGGCCTGCCTTTCAGCTGTGACGGCGAGACACTGGCCGGCGCGCAAACCTGGAACCTCACAACCGACGCCGGCGATCTCGACATAACTTTTAAGCCTTCTGGCACAGGCGGATACCGTGATTTGCGCCGAGACGCGGTCCAGGCCCCGCTCTATGGAGTAAACGTGCGCATCGCGTCGCTCGGTGACGTCATCCGGTCAAAACAGGCAGCGAACCGACCCAAGGACCAGCGAACGTTGCCCACCCTTCGGGAAATCCTCGCCCGGCGGCGCGGCTAGCTCTTGGTGCCGACGGTGATCAGGTCCGACACGACCCGCGTCCACAGCGGCCGTTGAATGCGGTGTTGATCGCTGATGGTGAACCCGGCGTCCTCGAACAACGTCCGCATCTCGGCCGGCGACGCGTTGTGCTGTGGTTTCCACCGATTGGTCGCGGGAGCCTGCAGCATCGGTTGCCGGGTGCTCAGGGCGGAGACGGCCACCAGCCCGCCGGAGGCCAGCACGCGATGGAATTCCCGCAGGGCCGCGGGTTGGTCGAAGAAGTGAAAGGCCGACGTCGTCACAACGGCGTCGAGTGCCCCGTCGGCGAAGGGCAGCTGCTCGGCCGGACCGCGCCGCCACTGCACCCGGTCGGACCGGGCGCGCGCCTGGGCCAGCATGCCGTCGGACATGTCGACGCCGTAGATCTCGTCGGGATGCAGTTCACGCTCGATTCGATCGCTGAGAATGCCCGTGCCGCAAGCGATGTCGGCGATCTTGCGGCAGTTGTGGGCGCGCAGTTTCGCGATCACCTCGTCGTGTGGCGGGCGGTACACCCACCGCTGCAGAAAAGGCAGGTCGTAGGCCGGGGCGAGGAAGCTCCACATCCGGGTGACCGCATCGTTGAGCCCGCGGCGCTGAGCTGACGTCATCCGCCCAGTATGACCTTGGTCGCCGCGCCAGTGTGCGCTGGCGGCTTTGCGGGTGTACCCACGGCGGAATCTCGGCCGCTTTCCCGCCCAGGATGCACACGAAAGACCAGGATTTACACGCGAACGCCGGGCCGGGCTAGTGCCGGCCGGGACCGCCCGGTCCGGCGGGACTGCCCGGTAATCCAGGCCCGCCGGGGCCACCCGGGCCACCCGGACCGCCGGGCCCGCCCGGGCCGCCGGGCCCGTTTGCGGCGGGGAGCACGAACACGCATTGATTCAAGTCGACGCTCCACGCCCACCCCGGCGCGCAGGGGGGCGGATCGTCGGCCCTGCTGATCGCCGGCGCGGCGATCGCGATCACCGGCAGTCCCGCCAGCGCGAACGCGAACGCGCCGATGGCGCAACGCGTTCGAAGGTCCCTTGCTTCGGTCATGTCGGTCCTCCTCATGCCGTATGCCTATCGATTTAATCGCTCCGCGCGCGTGTTTACCGGCATTTTTGCGATTTTCAGGTCACCCGGCGGTGGTGAAGGTCCGGCGGTAGGCGTCCGGCGTGGTGGCAAGCGTGTCCCGGAAGTGCCGTCGCAGCGTGGCGGCGCTGCCGAAGCCGCAATCGGTTGCGATGCGCTCGATGGGTAAATTGCCGCGCGTCGGCCGGACCGAACTCCGACGTCGACGGCCGAGCGCTCGCGGCCGCGCCCAATTGAGGACTTCCTATTTGAGGACTTTGAGCAACTCCTGCGCGAGCGGCCCCGCCGAGGCGGGATTCTGCCCGGTGTACAGGTTTCGGTCGACGACGGTGAAAGGCTTCCAGATCTCGCCGCGGACGAAGTCGACGCCCATCTTCACCAATTCGTCCTCGGCCGTCCAGGGCGCCGTCTCACGCAAGCCGACACCGTCCTCCTCGTCGTTGGTGAAGGCGGTGACCCGGTAGCCGGCGAAGGGCGAGACGCCGTTGCGCCGGGTGGCCAGCATTGCGACCGGCGCATGGCACACGATGGCGAGGGGCTTACCCGACGCGAGCGCGGCGGTGAGCAGCCGGCCCGAGTCGGCGTCCCGCCACAGGTCCTCCATGGGACCGTGCCCGCCGGGGTAATACACCGCGTCGTAGTCGTCCAGGCGGGCGTCGGCCAGTTCGATTGGCCTGCGCAACTCTTCGGCGGACCGCAGGATCTCTTCGAGCTGGCGGGCGATCTCCTCGCTGCCGGCCATCGAGGGACGGAGGCTCATCACGTCCACGTAGGGCACCACGCCACCGGGAGTCGCCACCACGATTTCATGGCCGGCGCCGCTGAACGCGCTGTACGGGGCGGCGAACTCCTCCGCCCAGTAACCCGTCGGGTGCCTGGTCCCGTCCTTCAGCGTCCAGAAGCTTGTTGCGGTCATGACGAACAGGACTTTGGCCATCAGCCGATCCCTCCGTTTGAGCCGGCGGGCCTCTGGGAAGTCATGCGGGCATACCGACGGCAAAAGTCTATGTTGTCCCGCAGCCGACGGCAATCGGCGCATGGTCGTTGCAGGCCGACGCGGCGGATCGGGAATCGCTTGTGCGGCAACGCAATAAGTTCATCGTCAAGCCCAGGCTCGCTGCGTCCACGAACAGTGGTGCCGCACGAAGTCAGCGAAGAGCCAGGGCGGTGGATTGACCCCTCAAGAATCTGGGTATGACCTGGTCATCCCATCGATTGGGTGTCGGCTTTGAGAAATGAAGTGAGCACGTATGGTCGGCTGGCTGGACAGGCTGCAGCGGCGGAACCGCCCCGTCGGCGTAACCATCGCCGTCATCTACAAATACCTGGACGACCAAGGCGGCTATCTGTCCGCCTTGATCACCTACTACGGGTTCGTGTCGCTGTTTCCACTGCTGCTCCTGCTGACGACCGGGCTGGGGGTGATTCTGGCCGGACGCCCCGACCTGCAGGAGCAGGTGCTGCACAGCACGTTGAGCCAATTCCCCGTCATCGGAAGCCAATTGCATCAGCCCGAGGGGCTCAGCGGCGGGACCGTCGCGGTGGTCGTCGGCATCGTGGGCGCACTCTATGGCGGCCTGGGCGTCGGGCAGGCGGTGCAAAACGCGATGGACTCGGTGTGGGCCGTGCCAAGGAATAAGCGCCCCAACCCAATCCTGTCGCGCGTGCGCAGCGCGCTGCTGTTGTTGGTTCTCGGTTCGGCTGCCGTCGCGTCCACCGTCCTGTCCGCGATCGGCCAGGCCACGGGCTCCCTGGGCTTCGTCGGAAAACTCGGCCTCACGCTCGCCGCCATCGCCATCAACGGGCTGATCTGCCTGGTGGCGTTTCGCGTGACCACCGCCCGCCAGCTCAGCTACCGTCAGGTCTGGCCGGGAGCGCTTGCGGCGGCGTTGATTTGGCAGATCCTGCAGCGGTTCGGCGCCGGCTACGTCGCGCACACGGTCAAGAGCGCCAGCGCGACCAACAGCGTCTTCGCTTTGGTGCTGGGGCTGCTGGCCTTCTTGTACCTCGTCTCGACGACACTGGTCCTGTGCGCCGAGATCAACGTCGTTCTCGTGGAGCGGCTATACCCGCGCGCGCTCCTCACCCCGTTCGCCGAGGACGCGGATCTCACCGAGGCCGACCGTAAGACCTACGCCAAGAGAGCAAAAGCCGAGCGGGTGAAGGGGTTTCAGCGAGTCAGCGTCCGATTCCGCGACCTCACCCGCAATGAAGGCGATGAACAAACGCCGACCGTCCGCAGCCGGCCCGCCGGCTAGTCGGCGCCGCGTCCCGTCTGCTGTTGCAATTCGTCGATCAGCTCGGAGGCTTGCGCTTTCGTCATGTCGTCGGGAACGTCGCGACCGGCCTCCTGGGCCAGGGTATGTAGGTAGCTGCGCTGGGGTCCCGTCATCGGCTCGTCGCCAGTTACCCACTCGGACCTGTCCTTCTCGGGACTCTCGCGCGGGGCTTGTTGCGTGTCGTCAGTCATGCACTAGAGATAACCATCGCACGGGTGTTCGAAACGTGTCGCCGGAGAAAGTTCGCCATCGCGCTCGGCGCCGGGTCGTAGCCGGCCGTCAGGCGTCGATTACCACGCGGTCGCTTTTCGCCCGCGACACGCAGACCAGCATTTCGTCGTCGCCTTCCACGGTTCGGCCCCGGCGATCGACCTGCCCCCCAAGCACCTTGACCTTGCATGTCCCGCAGAACCCTTGCTGGCACGAATACGCGGTCGCCGGTTCGCGGTCGAGCATGACGGCGAGCGCCGACCGGTTCGCCGGCACGCTGAGCACCCGATTGCATCGCGCCAACTCGAGTTCGAACGGGACACCGTCGACAACCGGCGGCGGGCTGAACCGCTCGTAGTGCAGTGGCGCGTCGACGTGAGCGTCCCGGGCCGCACGAACCGCTTCGAGCACGGCGGTCGGCGCGCAGATATACACGGCCGTCGCCGGGCCGGCGCCGGCCAGGAGCTCGTCGGTGGTCGGGAAGCGGCCCCGCTCGTCGTCGGCCCAGACGGTGACCCGGTCCGCGTCCACCGCCAGCACCTCGTCCAGCAGCGGCATGTGGTCGCGTCGCCTGCCGGCATAGATTGCGCGCCAGTTGATTCCGTGCTGATGCGCCAGCCGGATCATCGGCAGGATGGGCGTCACCCCGATGCCGCCGATGATGAACAAGATGTCACGTTCGTCGGTGACGAGATAGAACGCGTTGCGCGGGCCCTCGAACTCCAACGTGTCGCCCACGTCGAACGCGTCGTGCATTTCGATGGAACCGCCGCCGCCGTCGGCGATCCGGCGCACGGCGATGCGGTAGTCGGTGCGCCGCTCGGGCGGACCGCACAGCGAATACTGCCGGCGGCGACCCGAGGGCAGCCGAACGTCGATGTGCGCACCGGGAGTCCAGGACGGCAGCAATCCGCCTTGGGGATCGGCCAACGTCAATGCGACCACGTCGGGCGTGAGAAGCTCACGTTTGATCACCGTCGCGGTGATGGTCCGCTGCACCGGCGATATCTGCGACGGCGTCCATCGCGACGCCGACGCGAAGCCGCCGAAGAGTGAACCCACACCCCACAACGCCGTGTAGCTCCGGTCGCGCTTGCGGCGGCCGTAGAGGTCGGCGGGTCTGCTCGCCCAAATGCTCTCTGCCATGGTCAATTTCCTATGCCTGCCGAACACCGGAGGTCAGCTTGACCCACTCGCCCGTATACCGGGCGACGACGTCGGGATGCGAGGCGACCACCCAGTGGCCGCCCTCGATGGAGACGATCCTGCCCTCGGGCGGTATCGAGCCGGTGAACCGCTGCAGGGCGGGCGTCACGAAATAGTCTTTGCGCGCCACCAGCACCTGCACCGGGACGTCGGTCTGCGGCAGCTTCTCCGGCGGCGCCAAGATCGGTGCAGGCATGTTGGCACGGTACAGGTTGAGCCCGTTGAGGTAGTCATCGATCGAGCGGATCGACGCCGCGCGCCGTTGGCCGCGGCGCCGAGAGCGGCCGATAAGCTCCACCGCCTCAAAGACTTTCACGGTCGCCCGGGATCGGATCGCCATCTCGGGCGCGCCCGGGCACAGAAAGAACCAGATATACGACGAAGCCAGAAGCTGTTTGACGACGTCGGGCACGGCGCGGGGCGTGCGCGCCGTGCGCAGGAACCGGCCCGCGTAGTTCAGGTGCGGCCCGGAGATCGACGTGAACGAGGCGATTTTGCCCATCACCGTGTCGTCGGTGACCGCGGCCCAGCCCTGAATCGATCCCCAGTCGTGGGCCAGGAGGTGGACCTCGTCGACACCCAGGCTGTCGATCACCGAGTCGATGTCATCGACGAGCTGGTTGAGGTGATACCCCGATCGATCTGCCGGCGTTGAGGATTCGCCGGCGCCACGCACGTCGAACGCGACGAAGTTGTACCGGTCGGCGAGTCCCCAGGCGACGCCGTCCCATACGTGGTGATTATCCGGGTAACCGTGAATCGCCAATATGGTCGGCCGCTCGGGGTCGATCCCGGTGTGCGCGTGCACGGCGAGCGCCACCCCGTCGGAGGCGGTCACGGTGCTGGTATAGGTCATGCTCGAGTTCTCCGCGGGCTCAATGCGACGCCCGCGCGGCGGGCGATCTGGCCAAGTAGTCGACCGCACGTCCCACGCCACCCAGTTGGGAAGGGTGAAAGCTCGGCCGGTAGTACGCGCCGATGACGCCCAGGAACTCAAATGGGCCGGGTACCAATCCGCGTCGCGCCGCGCGGAAGTAATCCCGCCAGCGCGGTTTGGTCCCCGGCGGCAGGTTCGGGTCGACGGAGTACATGAACCGGACGCCGCGGACGAACAACCACAACAGCGCCGGCGTGACCAGTAGCTGGGTGCGCACCTGCCGCCAGTAGCCCGCGCGCAGATGCTTCATGGTGTCGAACGCGACGGCCTTGTGTTCGACTTCCTCCGCGCCGTGCCAGCGCAGCAAATCCAGCATCACCGGGTCGGTGCCCAAGGCGTCATGTTGCGGCGTGTCGAGGATCCATTCACCCAGGATGGCGGTGTAGTGCTCGAGGGCCGCCACCATCGAAACCCGTTCGAGCAACCAGCTTTCCCGTCGCCGCCGGCTCCACTGGGGCCGGTCGCCGATGAGCCGCTGGAACAGCCAGGCCATCTGGTCGGTGAACGGTGTCACGTCGATGCCCTTGGCCGCGAAGTGCCCGAGCACCCCCGAGTGTGCCTGGGAGTGCATCGCCTCCTGGCTGATGAATCCCTGCACGTCCAACCGCAGCTGATCGTCCTTGATCAGCGGCAGGGTGCTCTTGAACGCCTCGACGATGAACTCCTCGCCCGCCGGCAGCAGCAGGTGCAGGACGTTGCAGAAGTGGGTGGTGAAGGGCTCGTTGGGCACGTAGTAGAACGGCAGCGTGGCCCAGTCGAAGTCGACGTCACGCGCCTGCAGAACGATCCGCTCGTGATCGAGGGATGCGTCGTGCGGGCCCGTCGCCTGGTCATCGACCGTGAACATGGTGGACCCCCCAACGTCATGATCATTACGCGGCGACCCGCTGCGCCCGGCTTCGCCGCCCTTGCGATCGCCGCTACGCACTGCGTTGCGCCTCCCCCTCAGCCTCGGTGATCAGGCCCTCCTGACGCAAGAACCGCACGAGGTTCTCGACCGTCTTCGTCAGGGCCGGCTCCCGCAGATGAACCTTGGCCAGCGTGCGAGCATGCCGGTATTGGGTGTTGTCGTAACGCTTTTCCCGCATCGCCGCGATCTTGTCCGCCGACCGGGTGAGGAAATCGACCAGCGGATAGAGCTGATCGCGCGGCGTGCACCGGCGGTTTAGCTGCTCGGTGAAGGACGGGATGTCGTGGTAGTCGAAGCGGTAGCCGTAGCGTTCCGACAGGATCCGCGTGATGTCGGTCAGGTTGTAGTAGTCATCCGCGGTCATGTTAAAGACGCTGCCCGCCTCCGGGGGGAGGTCCATCAGGGCGACGATGTGGTCGGCGATGAGGTCCGCCGGCAACATGCTGAGCTGGTTGAGCGCGTTGACGGCCACCCCGTGCTCGATCATGAACGCGGTCAGGCGCACCAGGATGTCGTCCTCGCTGCCGAAACCCGCGCGGGTGGGCGAGATCAGCGAGGGCCGGAAGATGCGCACGTCGAGCCCTTGCCGCTGCGCTGCCAGGACCAACTGCTCGGCGACCCACTTGGTCTGCGAGTAGCCGAAGTCCAGACCGCTCATCTTGGTGTTGGCATCCCACTCCCCGACCACCGGCTCGGTGCTCCAGCCGTAGATGAACGTGCTGGAGACCAGGTGGAAGGTCTTGCGGTGAGCGGTCATCGCCAGGCGCAGAAGCTCATGTGTGCCAATCACATTGGCCGCGCGCAGCGCGTCGTAGGTCCTGACGTAGTTGACCAAGGCGCCGTTGTGGACGATCGCGTCGACGCTTTCGGCCAGTCGCCGGAACGCCGCCTCACCGATGCCCAGGTGGGGCTGGGCGAGATCACCGCAGATCACTCGCACCCGCGCCCGGACCTCGGCTTCGAGAGCCGGGGACCACAGCTGGGCGCGGCGCAGCGAGGCGACGATCCGGTCCAGCCCGTGGGCGGCGTCCGTGGCGCGGACCAACGCGTGGATCGTGTAGGAAGTCTGGCCCAGCAGGCTGTTCACCAAGAACGGCCCCAGGAATCCGGTCGCCCCGGTGAGCAGGATGTCGCTCGCCGGGCCCGATTGCGCGATCGGCAACGCCGGCAGCGGCAGCCGCGCATCGGCGCGCATCTGCTCGATCTCCTGCGCCTCATACCTGGCGGAGATCTGGTCCAGCGCCTGCCGCAGTGCCTCCACGGGCTGCCCGGACCGATCACCGAATTGCCGCATGAGCCGGAAGAACTCGGCGACCGTCAGGCGCTGAAGCAGGCGCGTGTTGACCTCTTCGGCCAACTCCCCCGCCCCGTGCTCTTCCAGTAGCGCCTGTAGGTCCGCGCGCAGCTCCGCCAGAGCCAGCGAGTCGATCCCGAGATCGGCGAAGGAGCAATCTTCGTAGCCGGTGAGGTCGTAGCTCTCGATGAGGTTTTGGAAGCGTGCGAGGGGGCCCGCGCTGGCGTCCGGCCCGTTGTGGGTGTGGTGGGCCGTCTGGTTAACCCAGCTCGCCAGCGCGGGCAGCTTGCCGTCCAGCCACAACTGGCGGGTCTGCGAGCGCCTGATCTTTCCCGAGGTGGTCTTCGGGATGCTGCGCGGCGGCGCGAACACGATCGTGTGCGGATCGATGTGGCCGTGCCGGCGGATCGCTCGCGCCAGGGCCTTGCCGTCCGGGAGGTCATTACCATCCCGCACCTCGGCGACCACGATCAGCGCTTCCTGCTCCTCGGACTCCTCGCGTTCGACCGCGAATGCGGCGACGCAGCCGTGCCGGACTTGCGGGGCGGATCGTTCCACGACGGCCTCGATGTCCGACGGGTAGCAGTTGACGCCGCGGACGATGATCAGGTCCTTGGTCCGGCCGCAGACGAACAGCTCGCCCTCGTAGAGGAAGCCGAGATCGCCCGTCCGCAAATAGGTGTGCTCGTCATCGCCGGCGATGCGCGCGCCGAAGGTTTCCGCGCTGGCATCGGGGCGATGCCAGTAGCCGCCCCCCTTGGAGGGTCCGTCCACCCAGATCTCGCCGACCCGGCCCTGGCCCAGCGCCTGGCGGGATTCGGGGTCGACGATGCGGACCACGTTCCCGGCGACCGGCTTGCCGCTGCTTACCAGGCGGGCCTGATTGTTGTTCTCCGGCAGCGCCTTTTCGACCCGCACCACGTTCTGCTGCAGGGCCCGCTTGTTCACGGCCAGGGTCTGGCGCCCCTGCAGGGACACGATCAGGGTGTTCTCGGCCAGGCCGTAATTGCCGGTGACGGCATCGGGGCGCAGGCCGTAGGGGGCGAAGCGCTCCCGGAAGCGGGTAAACGTCTTGGCCCGCAACGGCTCTGCCCCGATGAGCAATGACTGGAGGCTGCTCAAATCGATGCCCTCGAGATCCGCCGCGGGAAGCTTGTCCTCGCGCAGGCAGTACTCGAGCGCGAAGTTCGGCGCGGGCGTGCGGGTGGCGTGCACCTCGCTGATGAGCCGCAGCCAGGATGCGGGTCGCTTCAGGAAGTCCTCCGGTGACATCCCGTGCGTAGTCCCGCCGAGCACCACGATGAACAGGTAGGCGGAGATCAAACCCATGTCGTGGTGCTGCGGCAGCCAGCTCACCGCCACCTCGATGTCGGGGAAGGCCGACGCGTTGGCGATGACGTTGGAGTGGGTCACCACCACGCCCTTGGGATCGCTGGTTGAACCGGATGTGTACTGCAGGAAGAGCACCCGGCCGGGCGTGTCGCCAACGGGGGCGCCGCCGAAGTTGCGCGTCCCGTCGGTCGCGACCCACGGGAGGTCCGGAAGCCGCTCGGCGTCCGGCCACGGCATCGCCCCCTGCCGGTGGTTGAGCAGCTGACGGAAGCCGGACTCGAGTTCCTTGGTCGACAGCACCGCCTTCGCCTGGCAGTCGCGGGCGATGAAGCTCAGCTTCGCCAGTCCCGACTCGAATGCCATTGGCAGCGGGGGGCTTACCGGAACGGCGATGACGCCGAGGCGCGCGCAGGCGTAGAACGCGGCCACCATCTCCAGACCGGGCGTGTAGACCAGCAGTGCTCGATCTCCCGGCCGGAGCCCGGCTTCAGTGGACAGGTAGGCGGCCAGCTCGCGCGTCCGCTCCGCGAAGCTCCGGAATGTGTAGTGCTCGAGCTCATGGCCGTCGGCATCGACGAACCGGAAGAGGGTCTGGTCCGGTTTCCGCGCTTCCCACATCTGCAGGTAGTCGATCAGAGTCTCCATCACGGAGTCACTCCCCTTCCAGGTTGGTGGCCCGATTTAAGCCGAAATCAAAAGAAGAACTGGTTACGTCGTAATTCACCCACGGTAGCGCCGTTAATCCATGTCCCGCAAAGCCATTTCGACGCCACACACGGATTTCACAGGTACGCGTGACGCATCCCACAGCGGAGGCATTTTCCGGCGAGCCAGGAATTGTTTATGCGGATACTGGTTTCAGTAGTTCAGTGCGCCCTCCCTCCTCGATAAACCCTGGTGGAGCGGCGGTACGCGAATACTGACCTACGGACACGCGACGTTCCGTACGCAACGACCCAGCCCGGGTGCGGGCGACCAATGACAGCGTTCTGATAAACCGGCCAGAAAGGGCCCCTTTGCAAATTCGCCGCTATTGCGGAGTTGCTTTTCCAACACGCCTAAGGCCAGCCGAATGACGACCGCAATTCGACGTGTGGGCGAGATGGGCGGAGCGGCGACAGCGGCCCGGGCAGGACTCAGAATCTACGGATATACTGAAACTGACTTACTGATCAACTGTCTACCGGCTACGACGAGAGAGTCCCCATGAGCACCCCGGACCGCATGGCCGCGGCGCCGACCGATCGCTTCGCGGTCGGGCGCACCCGTAATCCTCGCACCCGACGAACGGTTGACCTCACGCCCGCCCAGCATCGAGCTCTCGACATCTGGCAGCGAGAGGCCGCCGACCGGCTGGGCGTCGCCCGCGTCACCGGGCAAGAGGTGCTCGCCACGCTCGTCGACCAACTGCTCAACGACCCCAAACTCGCGGCCCAGATCACGCGCACCATCCAGGCCAAGCGGTAGCGCCCTCGTCAGGATTCCAAACGCCGCGAATCGATTCCGCGTGCCACCGCGTCACGCAGCGGCGACGCGTCGAGCGCGGCCGGTAGTTGGCGACCGACCTGTGCGATGCGGATTCGGGGTCCGGCGCGGGCGACGAGCCGGACGATGCCGTCGAAACGCTCGCCGTCGATGATCGGCGACAGCGGCTCGTCCTCGGCCTCGATGATCATCTCTTCGCCGTTGACATCCCGCACCCGATCACCGGGAAGCGTCCCGTTGCGGAGCGCCGCAGGCAGGTGCGCGATGATCCTCGACGGCCGCAGGTACCCGGCTTGGAAGTGCAGCGCGCCAGGTTCAGACGCTTTCGGGAAGAGCCGGAAACCTGCGCCGATATGCAGGTCGATCGCGCCGGCGTGCAGCAATGTGTGTGTCCGCGTAGGCACCTCGACGCCGTCGATCACCACGCGCGCGCACGTCGGCGCGAACAGGCGGGTCGCATAGTTGGACTTGTTCGAATGCCCGGGGACCACCTTGTTGGTCAGGTAGTCGCCGAACGAGCGGGCCATCACCCGAACGACGTCCGCCCGGCCATGGGTGTGGTTGTCGTAGTACTTGTCGTAGAACCGGTTACCGACACCCCCGGCGGCCAGGCCAAAGCAGAGCCGGTAAAACTTTGCGCCGTCCGCGGTTTCGCCGTCGAGCGCCAGGGTGTCCAGAAACGTTTCCGGCGGAGGCTGATTCGCCTCGGCCGCCGCGACCAGCGCGCGCAAAACCGCTTCGGGCCGGCCGCGCACCCGCGCCTTGCGCGCGACGGCGTTGACGCTGCCGCCATTGCTCGGCACGAACGCCGGCCAGTGGTCCGGATCGTCGACGCAGTGCCGGGTTTCGTTGATCAACCAGTTCAGCGAACCGTCGCCGCCGTCGCTGATCAGGTGGCTGACCCGCGGGTACAGCTGCCCGACGGTGTTGCGCAGCTCCTCCACCGAGGTGGTTTCGTGCACCTCGCCCCACGGGCCGACGATGCGGCGCATGTCGGCGGCGACATCGTGGCGCGCGGCACGGTTCTTGCGCGCAAGCGGATTGACGATGACCCCTAGATACATCTGGGGCTCCCCGACTCACGCCGGCCGGAACGCGTACTTGGGATTTCGCTGGCCATCTTCGCGACGATACCCGCGATGGCGATGTGGGCGAGTCGACGCGAATCTCCGCGCGGTCAAGGTGGAGCAAAAGCATTGCCCGGGACGGCCCCTGCCGCTTCGCGGCTATGGTGGCTGCCATGTCAGGTTGGACCGCGGCGGACCTGCCGTCGTTTTCGGGACGCACCGCCATCGTCACCGGTGCCAGCGGCGGGCTGGGCGAGGTGACCGCGCGGGAGTTGGCGCGGGTCGGCGCCCACGTCATCCTGGCGGTGCGCAACACCGACAAGGGTGACGCCGCGGCCGCACGAATGACCGGCCAAGTCGAGGTGCGCCGGCTCGACCTGCAAGACCTCTCGTCGGTGCGACACTTTGCCGACCAGGTCGACAAAGTCGACGTACTCGTCAATAACGCCGGCATCATGGCGACCAAGCGCGCGGTCACCGTCGACGGGTTCGAGGGCCAGATCGGCACCAATCACCTCGGTCATTTCGCGCTGACCAACCTGTTGTTGCCCAGGCTGACCGATCGCGTGGTGACGGTGTCCTCGCTGCTGCATCACATCGGCTACATCAGCCGCAAAGACCTGAACTGGCAGTCCCGGCCGTACTCGGCGTGGCTGGCCTACGGCCAGTCGAAGCTGGCCAACCTGCTGTTCACCAGCGAGCTGCAGCGGCGCCTGGATGCGGTCGGTTCTCCGCTGCGTGCGCTGGCCGCGCACCCCGGTTGGTCGCATACGAACCTGCAGGGCAACTCCGGCCGCAAATTCGGCGACGCGGCGGTGTTGGCCGTCGACCGCCTCGTGTCCACCGACGCCGACTTCGGTGCCCGGCAAACGTTGTACGCCGCATCGCAGGACCTGGCGGGCGATACATTCGTCGGCCCTCGGTTCGGCCTGTACGGCCGCAGCCAGCCGACCTGGCGAAATTGGCCGGCCAGGCGCGCAACCACTGCCGCCGCGCTTTGGGAGCTGTCCGAACAGCTCACCGGCACGAAATTCCCGCTCTGAGGCTGACCGCGCAGCCGTCGACGCGCCCCTCCCACGAGTCGCGGTTAGATTTGTGGGTAGCCAGTCAGCAGCTTGCTGCGCGGGTCCGCTACGGCGAGCCAGCTAACGGCGAACGAGTTCGGGTGAGGAGGTTATGCCATGTCGGATACGAACCTGGCGGTGCTACTCGCCCTGTGCGCCGCGCTGGCATCCGCGGTTGGCAATGTGATCCGGCAGCGCTCCGCGCAGGAGGTCACCGAAGAACAGGTCGGTCATCTGACGCTGTTCGGCATGTTGCTGCGCGACAAGCGTTGGTGGCTAGGCGGTTTGGGCGACATCTCGAGTTACCTTCTGCTGGCCTGGGCCCTCGACGAGGGGTCGGTGCTGTTGGTGATGTCGCTTCAGGTGACGGCGCTGCTGTTCGCGCTGCCGATCTACGCGCGGGTGACCCGCCATCGGGTGAGCCGCGGCGAATGGCTGTGGGCAATAGTGCTGGCCGCGGCATTGGCGGTCATGATCGTGGTCGGGCAACCGGCGGGTGGCCAGGAGCGCGGCTCGCTGGCAGCCTGGCTGGTGGTGGCGATCGTGATGGGCCCGCCGCTGTTGCTGTTCTTGGTGGGCGCCCGGATCTGGTCGAACCGTCCGGCCGCGGCATTGCTGTTGGCGGCGGTGGCCGGCTCGTTACTGGCGGTGTTCTCGGTGCTGATGAAGGGCGTTGTCGACGTCATCGAACACCACGCGGGAGACCTGTGGCGTACGCCCGAGCTGTATGCCTGGCTGTTCACCGGAGTCGCCGGGATGATCATCCATCAATCGGCCTATCGCGCCGGAGCGCTCACCGCGTCGCTGCCGACGATCATCGTCGCTAAACCCGTCGTGGCCGGCGTGCTCGGAATCACCGTGCTGGCCGAGACTTTGAACGCCGACGGCACAGGTTGGTTACTGCTGGCGGTGGCTGCGGTGGTGGTGATCGTCGCGACCATCGGTCTGGCTCGGGGCGAGGCGGCGACCATGGCGGCCGGCGCCGGGCGCGACGTGAAGCTCACCGACCGGCCGAAGGCGGCATCCCAAGCCTGAACCTGTTCAGCCTGAACAGATTTCGAAGGTGAATTCGTGGCCGCAGATGGAGATGCGGTCGCCGTCAGCCAGGGTCGCGCTGGTGCGGATCCGTCGGCCCGCGACGTCGACGCCGTTGGCCGACTGCAGGTCGGTGATCACAAAACTGTTCCCGGTGTCGACGATCACGGCGTGGTGGCGGCTGACGGTGTCGTCGTCGATGACGATGTCGTTGTCGGCGAGGCGGCCGATCCTGGTCGTCGCCCCGCGCAGCGGATGACGACCGCCGGCGGCATCGCGCAGGTATGCTACGACGAAGTCGCGTGAGTCCTCGGTAGGCCTACGCATAGTCGCGACAACACGTTTCGCCGTTGCGCGGGCCACCTGTTTGACGTCGAGCGGCTCCTGGCGAAGGATCCGCTGGTGCAGGGTTCGCAAGGTGGGACCGGGGTCGATGCCCAACTCGTCGGCGAGCGTCGTCTTCAGCCGGCCGTACGCGTCGAGCGCGTCGTATTGGCGCTCGTTCAGGTAGTAGGCCGTTATCAGCTGTGCCCACAACGGTTCTCGGTAAGGGTGCTCGGAAACCAGCGCTTCGAGCTCGCCGATAACCGAATGGACTCGCCCGCAAGCGATCTCGGCTTCCGCACGCGCGGTCAGCGCCACCAGCTTGTCCTCCCCCAGCCCGGCGGCGAAGGCCTCCACGAATTCGAAGTCGCGCAAGTCCTCCAGCACCGGGCCGCGCCACTCGGCCAGCGCGGTCGACAGGTGGCGGCTGGCCTGATCGAACCGGCCCGCCGCGGCCGCCTCGATCCCGGCCTTTTGCTCGACGGCGAAGCGCCCGACGTCGCATGCCTCGTCGGGCACGTTGAGCCGATATCCCGGCTGGGCGCTGACCAGAACGCCGGCGCCACCCACCAGTCGACGAAGCCGAGACACGTGCGCGTGCAGGCTCGCCCGCGCCTCGGGCGGGGGGTCCTGCTGCCACGCCGCGTCGATCAGCGAGTCGATGGCAACGGTGCGATTTCGATTGATCAGCAGGGCGGCCAGCACGGCTCGCTGCTTCGCAGGGCCCAGCGCAATCTCAATGCCGTTGGCGCACAATTGCAACGGTCCCAACACCCCGAACCGGAGAGCGTCATCGGCCATCGCGCGTCCCTTCGCCGTCACCAGAGGTACACGCGGGCGCTGCTGCCCCCGACGCAGGTAATCCAGCTGTCACCCGGGTGCTGCTGGCAGTGCATGAGGAAGTTCGAGCCGTTGCACAGCGCGCCGGGAACGGTCTTGCAGTCGACGGCGCCCGGCGCCGAGACGGCCCGAGGCAACGGGCTGGCGTTGCCGTATTCAGCCCAATAAGACGTCAGGACGCTGTTGGCGAAAAGGCATGACGTTTCCGGAGTCCCGCGTCCGGCGTGGGTGCCGAACCCGGTGGCCGTCGGCAGGGAGAAGCCTTGGTCGCAGGATTGATGCAGGACGCTCAGGTCCGGTCCCGTTATCAGCGGGGGCACCGCGGCGCGCGGTGGCGAGGTCGGCGGCTGCCCGCTCGGCCAATGGGCGACGAGCGCGATGACCACACCGACGCCCGCGAGAATCAGGGCGGCCGAGACCCCAATGACGGTCGGCAGCAGCCATTTCCGCTTGCGCTCGCTCGAACCGCGCTTCGGGAGTTCGCCCGTGGCGATCTCGTCCGTCGCACCGCCTGACGCCAGGCCGACGGTGGTAAAGGGACGGGTGCCGTCGCCGTCGGTCGACGAGCTGCCCAACGCGCGCTGCGCCGCGCGAGCGAGGGCACCCGCCGTTGCGTACCGATCGTCGGGGTCTTTGGCCATGCCGCGGGCGACAACTTCGTCGAGCGCGGCCGGAACGCGTCGATTCACCACGCTCGGGCGCGGGGGCGGCAAGACGAGGTGACCCGCCACCAGATGCTCGAGGCTGTCGCCGGCGAACGGCGCGTCTCCGGTCAGCGCCTCGTACAACACGCACGCGAGGGAGTAGACGTCCACGGCGGGCGTCGTGGCCCTGTCGTTAAACCGTTCGGGCGCCATGTAATTCAACGTGCCGATCTGGGTCCCGACCGTCGTCAGCCGGGGGTCGCCCTTGGTCTGGGCGATGCCGAAGTCGACGAGATACACGAAATCGGCCGGGGTGACGATGATGTTCTGCGGTTTGACGTCGCGATGAATCAATCCCTCGGCGTGCGCCGCGTCCAGAGCGGCGGCGACCTGCCCGATGATGGCCACCGCCCGGGCGGGCGCGAGCGGGCCCTGAGCGATCAGGTCGAGCAGCGTCTGCCCCTGCACCAGGCGCATGTCGATGTAGAGGCTGCCGTCGATCTCGCCCCAGTCGTGGATCGGAATGACGTGTGGCTCCTGCAGCATCGCCGCCGCCTGGGACTCGCGCTGGAACCGGGCCCGAAACGTGTCGTTAGTCGAGAGCTCGTCGGCGAGGATTTTCAGCGCGACGGTCCGGCCTTTGCCGGTGTCGTATGCCTCGTACACCACCCCGCCGCCGCCCTTGCCGAGCAGACGCGTGAGGTTGTACTTGCCGAACGTCGTACCGACGCGCGAGTCCACCACCACCGCCTCGATTCCTCGGGTACCGAGGCAGTATCTCCCGAGGCGGCCGGGCGATGCAGCTCTTTGCTGCGCGAGCCTTCACCGGCGGGTCGTCGGCCCGGCACAAGGTTGGCGCAAGAAACGCGCAAGGTCGGCGCCGCAGCCTCTACGTGACCGGGCAGCAGACCCGGACACGTACTTGAGGAGCCCGCTATGACCACCACGTCCCGCGCGACGTTCGCGCTGATGGCACTGGCCACGGCCGCGACGATCACCCTGGCACCGGCCGCGCACGCCGAACCCGAAAACTCACAGCCGATGGCGGCCCACGGCGTCGAAGCCCCGCTCGGGGCCGTCCCCTGGTCGCAGGTCGGTCCCGGCTGGATGCTCGCCGTGTGGAGCCCGGTTCCCGGCTTGCATACCGGCGAGACGCCTCCGCCCGGCACACCGACCTGGGAGACGGCAACGACGACGCTGTACCTGGTCGACCCCGCCGGTGGCCGCTACCCGATCACCACCTTCCCACCGCCGGGCAAGGGTCAAAGCCCGGAGCTGGTCGACTGGGCGGGTGACGGGACGCGCGCCCTGTTCTCCACGGACGAGAAGGACCGCACGGTCCTCACCGAGGTCGACCTGCGCAGCGGGGCGAAGACGACCTTCGCGGTCGACCGCACCGGAGCCAACCCGCGCTACACGCGCCCCGACGGCAAGGCGGTGCTGCTGTACAAATGGAAGGGTTCGAAGCCCGGGTCGCTCGAACGAGTCGATCTTGCCGGCAACCATCAGCTGACCTATCCGGTCGGGCAGGATTTCGACGGGTATCTGTCCACACCGGACGGCACGCAGCTGGTGCTGGGCACCGCCTCCGGCCTGGCTCTCATGGGCAACGACGGTGCGGTCGGCAAAACGCTGCCGATCGCCGGGGAACGGGACTGCACACCGACCCGGTTCTGGGACGCCGACTCGACGATCGCCGTCGCGCGCTGCAGTGGCTCCGCCGGATCGCAGCTGTGGCTGGTGCCCATCGACGGTGGCACCCCAACCGCGCTCACCGCGCCGAACAACGGCCAGAAGGGGCCTGACTACGGCGACTTGAACGCGTGGCAGGTCCCCGCCGGCAGGTACGTGCAGGCCGCGGGCGCGTGCGGCGTCATCTTCCTCGCCAAGGTCAACGACGACGGCACGACATCGAAGGTCTCGGTGCCCGAGGCGAAAAGTGACAGCGTCACCGTGCTCGGCGTCAACGACGGCCACCTCGAGCTCAGGGCCAGGGCCGGCTGCGGGGGCGGTCAGGCACTGATCGACTTCAACCCCGCCGCAGGCACCTCTACTGTGTTGCTCGGGCCGCCGGTCAACGGCGGTGGGGTCATCACCGCGGTGCCCTATCCGGGCCAGCGGTAGAGAGGGCGACCGACGTGACCAAAACCGCACGCTCCCAACGGCTTAGAAAGCGTGTGCTGATAGCGGCGCTGACCATCGCGACTGCGACGTTTGGCGCCGCATGCTCAACGAGCACCCCCGACGCGGCGTCGACCAGCTCGCCCAGTGGACGGACGCCGGCGCCCGCGCCCCGACAGACCGTGCTGCCGTTCACCGGCCTCGAAAGTCCGCACAGTCTGGCGGTGGACAGCGCGGGCAACGTGTACGTCGCCAACCTTCATCACTCCAAGGGCGAAACGGGACTGCCCTCCGTGACCACCCGCGTGATCGAGCTGCCGGCAGGGTCGACCACCCAAACGGTGTTGCCGCAGTTCGTTAATGCCGACCTGATGGCGGACTCCGCGGGCGGCGTGTGGGTCATCGACGCGGGACACGAGCAGTTGGTGAAGCTTGCGGCCGGGTCGAGCCCCCAGACCGCGCTGCCACTGCCCGATCTCGGCTTGCGCAGCGAAGTTCTCGCGGTGGATTCTGCCGGCGGCACCTACGGCACCGACGGAGGCGGGGTGTACCCCGACGGCGGGTGCTGCAGGCGTGTCAACGTGGTGAAGGCCGAGGCGGGGTCGCACACCCCGAAAGTGTTGCCGTTCACACACATTCTGGGCCTCGGCGGAATGGCGGTGGACGCCGCCGGAAATGTGTACGCGGGCGAGTTCAGACAGGTGCTGAAGCTGGCGGCCGGCACGGACACCCAAACGGTGCTGCCGCTCGACCTTGGCGGTGTCGGAGGCATGGCGGTGGACTCCGCCGGAGGCGTGTATGTGGTCGACGCCGAACGCAAGCAGGTGCTGAAGTTGCCGGCCGGGGCGGACAAGCCGATCGTGCTGCCGTTCAGTGGCCTCAATCAGCCCGTAACGGTCGCGGTGGACGCCGCGGGCGGCGTCTACGTCACCGACATCGGCAACCACAACGTGGTCAAACTTGAACCAGGAGGCCAGGAATGACTTCGAAGCTGCCGCTTTTCCTCGCCGGCGCGATGGCGTCGGTCGGTTTCGTCATCGCGCCACCCGCAATCGCCGACGCCGGGTGCGGACCGGGCGGGCCGCCGCCCGGCGCGGCGAGCAGGGACGTCAGCGACGCCTACGGCCAGCCGGCCACGCTGTGGATCACCGACATGGTCGTCGGCATCACGACCGCCCAGGGCTACGGCGAGGCAAAGATACAGAGCCCCAGCCCCCTTCGGCGCTCCGCGCTGCTGATCGACGCCCAACAGGACGGCAACCACCAGATCATCGTCGACGCCGGCCGGGAAGCGATCCTCTATGCGGTGTCGGGCTGCACCATCACCCCCGTTGTTGACCCGCAGGGCGCGGAATTCCGATTCGACCGCGGCCACCGCAGGGGCAATGGCGACGGCATCGGCTGCAGCGACCTCGGCGACGGCCGCCGCCTAGTCGGATTGCTACAGCTTCGCGACGAACACGGCACGCCCCCGTTGACCGTGCGCCGCAGCGAGATTGACCTCTATGGCGCGACCGCGACGATCGGTCGCTCGGATACCGTCACCGCAACGTCGGCTCAAGACCCGGCATGGACTTCGGCGGCGAACGTCAGCTGCGGCGACCTCACGATGACGCGCGACGGAGTTCAGGCCGTCGACTGACGCAAGGCTCACGCAAGAATCGCGCAAGGCCTCCCCCGCAGCCTTATACACATGAAGAGATTGGTCACCCGAGCCCTGACGGTCGGGCTCGCCGCGGCGGCACTGTCATTGACGGGATGTTCCACGACCACGGCCGGCGCGCCGGTGCCGTCCGTCGCGGCCACATCGGCTGCGGCGCAGGGACAAATGGGATGCACCGATCTGGGCGGAAAGGTTGGCCCCAACGGGATGTGCCAGGTGCGGAGCGCCACCCCCAGCTACCAGATCCAGATGAGCTTCCCCGTTGACTATCCGGAGATGCCGGCGGTGGCCGCGTTCCTGAAACGGAATCGCGACGACTTCGTCGACTGGGTCGCCAAGTTCGGGCCGCACGGTGGGCGCGATCGGCAGTATCTGTACGCCGTCACCGCCAAGACCTACCGCTCGGGAAAGCCGGACGCCGGCACCCAAAGCCTGGTGCTCAAGATCGACAACGACACCGGCTTCGCCCACGAAGGCCACCCGAACACCACGTTTCGGGCGTTCAACTTCGACCTCGCCAAGCATGTCCCGATCACGTTCGACACGTTGTTCAAGCCCGGCGCAAAACCACTGGAGTTGCTCAACCCGATCGTGCGGGCCGAATTGGACGCGCCGGCCGCCGATCTCGACGAGACGACGTACCAAAACTTCGGGATAACCGACGACGCGGTGATCTTCTTCTTCGGCCAAGACCAGGTGATCCATGACAACGCCGGACCACACAAGGTCGCGGTGCCCCGCACCGAACTCGCATCAATCCTGACCTAGGAAAGGAACGAATCAACATGGAGCATAAAGGCATTCGAGGGGCCGCCGCCGCATGGCGCGGCCGGGTAGGCGTGATCGCGGTGGCCGCGGTGCTGGCCGCCGGATGCGCGCCGTCGACCGGAACTCCCATGGCGCAGAGCCCATCCAGCGCCCCGGCAACGTCGGCACAGCCGGCGGCCCACGGCGTCGAGGCCGCGATCGACACTATCCCGTGGTCGCAGGTCGGCCCGGGTTGGATGCTCGCCCTATGGAGCCCGGCCATCAGCCATCAGCCGGGCGCGAAACGAGACCCCAACGAGCCCGACGCGAACAAGGTCACCACGACGCTGTACCTGGTCGACCCGGCCGGTGGGCGCTACCCGATCACCGCGTTCCCGCCCGGATCCACCGCCCGTCTCATCGACTGGTCCGGGGATCGAACCCACGCCCTCATGTACGCGACCAAACCGGGGTCCTTGTACGACGAATCGGTCATTGCGGTCGACCTTCGCAGTGGCAACCAGGCGACGTTCGCCGTCGTCGATGGCGGCCCCGTCCGCTACGCGCGCCCCGACGGCACGTCCGTGTTGATCAGCAAGGGGCACTACCCGGATCGACCCTCGCTCGAACGCGTCGACCTCGCCGGCAAGCAGCAGCTTGCCTATCCGCTGGGGCCGGACTATCAGGGTGGAGCGCTGCCGACGCCCGACGGCGCACAGCTGGTCCTCGGTACAACCAAAGGCCTTGCCCTGACGGGCATAGAGGGGGCGCCCGGAAAGGAGCTGCCGGTACCCGGGAACCTCACCGCGTGCACACCGGTCCGATGGTGGACCTCACCAACCGTGGTGCTCGCCCACTGCACCGACACCGGCCGGTTCTCCCACGTCGGTCAGCTCTGGCGAGTGCCCGTCGACGGCACAACACCGACCGCGCTGACAGCGGTGAACTCGGGAGGCGGAAACGATCCGGGATTCGACGGCGACCTCGGCGACACGGATGCATGGGAGTTGCCGAGCGGCACGTTCCTGCACTCGATCGGGGCGTGCGGCACCATGTTCCTGTCCCGGCTGACTCCCGACGGGCACGCTACCCGGGTGAAGGTGCCGAGCCTGTCCGACAGTGTGGTGGTCGACGGCGTGAGCGGCGACAAGTTGGTCCTGGTGGCCAAGGCCGGCTGCGGTCCCGGCACTTCGTTGCTGGCCTACGACCCCGCGGCAAACACGTTCACCGCGTTGCTCGGGCCGACCGTCAATGGCGGCAGCGTGACGCAGGCGATCGTCTATCCCGGCCGGAAATAGGCTTTGCGACAGTCTGAGTTCATGCGAAAACGCATAGATAGCTCATAACCGGCATTTCACACCCGCTTTTGCTGTTCATAACTTCATAGTTGAGCGCAAACGGTGCCACACGAGACCAGACTGTGAATTTAAATCGCAGTTGCGGTGTTGTGCGGGGAGTGGACCGGGCAGGAGAACAGCAGATGACTGCAACATCAGCGAAAGGGTCGGCCGTCGGTGCCGCGCGCACCCGCCGCGTCGTCCTCGCCGTGGTGGGCCTGTGCCTGATGCTGAGCGGCTGCACGGTGTCCGCCACCGGGCGTCCCGTGGCGGCGCCGAACATGGGCCATTGGCAACCGGCGCCAATCCTCAACGCGCGCTTGGCGAAGCTGCTGCTGAGTGCCAGGGACGTCAACGCCGTCGGGCAGACCACCGCCATGGCGCTGCGCAGGCCGATCTCCGAGATGTCGCACAGCGACGACGTGGTTTCCGACCGGAATTGCCTCGATGCCTACTCGCCGGTCGAGGCCAGTGTCTACCGGGACAGCAGCTGGGTCGCGCTGGAAGGACAGTTCCTCGACAACGCTCGCGCGAAAGCCGACCGGAACAAGCATGCGCTGCTGCAGGCCGTGGTCAGGTTCCGCGACGCCGAGGTGGCCCAGCAGTTCTTCAGCCAGGCCAAACCGCGGTGGGCCGCCTGCGCCAACCGGCCGTTGACCATCACCCAACCCGGCGACAACCCCGTCGCCTGGAAGTTCGGCGGGCTGGTGGCCACCGACAGCACATTGAGCCTCGTGCAGACCCTCGACACCGGCCGCGGCTTCTCCTGCCAGCGCGCGTTGGGAGTGCGGAACAACGTCGTCATCGACACGCTGTGGTGTGGATTCGACACCACCGACCAGGCGGGCGAGGTCGTCAACAAGATCGCTGCCGCCGTCGAGGTCTGACGGCCGGTGATTGCTGTTCGACCCTAATCGGCGGGCGCCGGCGGATCCGCGCCCTCCGAAGACCCAGGTGAGCCAGCCTTTACTCGATCTTGACCGCTTGTTGAATCGTCTTACCGACGATTGCGGACGTGACTAGTCTTCTAGAGGTGGAACTGGGGGTTTTGGGACCTCTCCAGGTCCGGCGAGCTGGCGCGCCGGTCACGATTCCGGGCGCCAAGCCGCGCGCGATCCTCACCATGCTCGGGCTGCACGTCGGTTCGGTCGTGTCGGCCGACGCGCTCGTCGAGCTGCTGTGGGGCGAGGATCCCCCGCGAACGGCAGCCAAGGCCCTGCAGACCCATATCTCCTCGCTGCGCCGGACCTTGGGCGATGGGTTCGTGTTGACGGAAGGGGCCGGTTGGACCCTGGCCGACAGCGAGGTTGACGCCTCGCGGTACAAGTCGGCCGCGCGACGGGGGCGCGATGCCGCGGCGGCCGGCGACACCGGCCAGGCGGTGGCCCGCTTCGAGGAGGCGCTCGAGCTCTGGCGCGGTATCCCTGAGCTGCCCGACGGCCGTAGGGGAACGTCCGAGAAGACGCGGTGGATCGAGGGCCACGCCGCGCTGGTGGAGGACCGGGCCGATGCGCTGCTCGCGACGGGCCGCGCCGCCGAAATCATCGGCGAGCTCGAGGCCGCGGTGGCCGACGCACCGCTGCGCGAAAGGCGCTGGGCCCAGCTGATGCTCGCCCTCTACCGCGCCGGCAGGCAAGGTGAGGCCCTGGGCGCCTACCAACGGGCGCGGACCCTGCTGGCCGAAGAACTGGGCGTCGATCCCGGGCCGGAGCTGCGCCGGCTGGAGGCCGCGATCGTGGCGCAGGACGCGGCGCTGGAAACACCTGGCGCGCAAAATGTTCCGTCGGTGACCCGCGCCGTGACCTTCCTGCTGACAGACATCGAGGGGTCGACCGCCGCATGGGAGGCGGACGCCGGCGCAATGGGGGTCGCGCTCGCACGCCACGACGAGCTCGTCGAACAGGTCGTCACGTCCCGCGGCGGACGGCTGATCAAGACCCGCGGCGAGGGCGATGCCACCTTCTCGGTCTTCGAGCGGCCGTCCGCGGCCGCCGCCGCCGCTCTGGAGCTGCAGGACGCGATCATGCACGAGCCGTGGGCACTGCGGGAGCCCATGCGCGTCCGGGTGGCATTGCACACCGGGGAGGCCGAGTTCCGCGACGGCGACTACTTCGGTCGCGCGGTCAACCGCGCCGCGCGGCTGCGGTCGTTGGCTGCGGGCGGCCAGATCCTGTGCTCGGGTGCGACCGCCGAGCTCGTCATCGACTCCCTGCCCGACGACGTCGTGCTCGCCGACCTCGGCACGCGCCAGCTGCGCAACCTTGCGCGCCCGGAGCACGTCTTCGAGCTCCGGCCGGAAACCGCGGAAGAACGAAGTGAGGAAGTCCCGGGCGAGGCGCCGCTGGAGCGGCCGGACCTGCCCGCCGTGCTGGCCGGCCCAGGGCCCTTCGTCGGTCGCGGGCGCGAGCTCGAGCGGCTTTTTTCCGCATGGCAGACGGCGCTCGTGGGCGGCACGAACGCCGTATTGATCGCCGGCGAACCGGGTGTCGGCAAGACGCGACTGGCCGGCGAATGGTCGCGACAGGCCTACGACCAAGGCGCCCTTGTCATTTACGGCCGCTGCGACGAGGACCTCGGTGCGCCGTACCAACCGTTCGCGGAAGCCCTGCGTTCGCTGGTGCCGTGCCTTGGTAGCAGTCGGCTTCGTGAGCTGCGGGGCGTGGAAGCGCTCCTCCCCCTGGTTCCCGGGCTGACCGATGTCCTACCCGACCTGGCCGCGCCGACCCGCGCCGACCCCGACACCGAACGCTACGCACTCTTCGACGCCGTCGTCGCGCTGCTGGGTGTCGCGTCAGCGAGCGCGCCCGTCGTCCTGATACTCGACGATCTGCACTGGGCGGCAAAACCGACGCTGCTCCTGTTGCGGCATCTGCTGCGTTTCGGCGAGCGGGCGCGAGTACAGATCATTGGCACCTATCGCAGCACCGACCTCGACCGTTCGCACCCCCTTTCGGCCATGCTCGCGGACCTTCACCGTGACGGCACCGCGAACCGCCTTCAGCTCAGCGGGCTCGACGAGGACGACGTGAGCGCCTACGTTGCCGAGGTCGGCTACAACGACGAGGAGCTGGCCCGGGCGTTGGCGTCCGTCACGGGTGGCAACCCGTTCTTCCTCATCGAGGCCCTGCGCCACGTCGAGGAAAGCGGCGGCCGGTGGGATCCGAGCACGCTGCCGCAGGGGGTCCGGGAGGCGGTGAGCCGACGCCTTTCTCGCCTGTCCCCGGAGACGAACAAGGCCCTTGCCGCGGCCGCAGTGGTCGGCAGTCGCTTCGCCTTGGAGCTGGTCGAACGCGTGGTCGGGGACGACCTGGTCGACCCGTTGGACGAGGCCTGCAAGGCCGGCATTGTGATCGAAGAGCCCGGCGGCCGTTACCGGTTCAACCACGCCCTCGTCCGACAGTCGCTGCTCGCCGAGCTGCCCTCGGTGCGACGGATGCGCCTGCACCAGCGCATCGCGACGACGCTGGAGAACGAGCCCGGCGCCGACGACGAGCTGCTCGCCGAGCTGGCCCACCATTACTTCGAATGTGCTTGGGCCGGAAACGCGGTCAAGGCCGTCGAGTACTGCCGGCGCGCGGCGGACCAGGCGATGGCGCGCCTCGCCTACGAGGGTGCGGCCGACCTTTACGATCGGGCGCTGCACGCATTGGAGGAAATCGACGACGAGCTGCCCGACCGCGACGATCAGATCGCCGAGCTGCTGATCGCACGCTGCGAGGCGCTGCTGGCCGCGGGTGACGTGACTTCCGCGGCCGGTGCTGTCTCTCAACTGCAAGGAACCACAGTCAATTCCGCCCGGCTAGCGGCCTGGGCGACTTGTTTTGACGGCCAGCTGTCGATGCTGACCGATCCCGAGCGATTGGACGAGGTCGAGGCCGCCGTGGGCGCGGCCGCCGCCAAGCTGGCCGAAATAGACGATGCCGCAGGCGAAGCCAAGGCACACACCGTTCGTGCCGGCTGCCTGGCACGGCTCGGGAGAATCGGCGACTGCGAAGTCGCCCTGGACGACGCCCTGACCGCGGCGCGGCGCGCACGCGAACACCGCAGGGTGAACGCGGTTTTGGCGAATGCGCCACTCGCGGCGCTGTGGGGACCCAATCCGGTGCCGCGCGCCGGCGGCCGGTGCCTTGACGTGGTACGACTGCTGCGAATCACGACCGACTCGCCCGCGGTCGAGGCGACGTCAACGCGGTGCCAGGCGGTGTTAGAAGCCTTCCGCGGCCGGGCCGCGGCGGCGCGGCGGATGATCGACTCGGCCCGGCGCACGGTTACCGAGCTCGGCCTGCGTCATGTGTTAGTTGAGGTCGAACAATTCGCCGGCATCGTCGAGCTGGTCGTCGATAATCCTGAGGCCGCCGAGCCGCATCTGCGCAAGGCCTACAACGGCTTTCGGCGTATGGGTTTGGATGCCGATACCGCCGAAACCGCCGCGCTGCTGGGTCGCACGTGCCTCTTGCTCGATCGAGAAGCCGAAGCCGACGAATTGTGTTCGGAAAGCGAGCGTCTCGCCGGGCACGCGCTGAAAGCATCGATCGCGTGGCGCACGCTGCGGGCGCGTCTCCTGTCGCGCAGCGGCGATCACGGCGCTGCGCGGCGGGTGGCCGAAGAGGCGGTCAGCCTCGCGGAGCGCACCGACGCGTTAGTTGATCACGGCGACGCGTGCCTTTCCCTGGCAACGGTATTGGCCGCCGGCGGTGATGCTGCGGGTGCGCGGGCCGCCGCCGAGCGCGCCGTCGGTCTGTACGAGCGGAAAGGCGCTGCGGCGCTTGCCGAGAAGGCGCGGCGAATTCTCGGCGAACACCGCCCCGGAGCTGCCCCGACACAATCCGAACCGCCGACGCGGCTCGAGCCGGACAATGAATGCGCGCGGGTAATCCGGCGCGGGGCCGCTGCTATCGATCGCGCGGCGTGGGACGAATTCGAACGGTTGTTTGCATCCGAGATCGTCGTCGAGAGTCGTCGGAAGATCACCGGCGGCTTTACCCGGGACTTTTCGCCCAGCGAAGCCAGGCTCGTAGCCGAGAACGGCGCTATGCGAATTCGAATCTCGGTTATCGATGTACGAGGCGAGCGCTTGGCCCTAGTCCGACTAGAAATTGGCACGGCCGACGTGAGCCCTGGAGCACCACGCGACGAAATGCTCGGGCTAGCGGGCATCAACCATGATGGTCGAATCTCCCTCGAGATGTTTTTCGATGTCGAAGACATCGACGCCGCGCGCGCCGAACTCGACGCCGCGCACGCACGGTTTGGGGAGGAGCAGCCGAGGGCGCTGCGGTTGGAAAATGCGGTGACCAGAGTTCACGAGCGCGTCCAGTCGGTGACTGAGGCTCCACCCGAAGCTCCGAGCATCGAACCAGACAACGCGGCCGTACGAGTGGGCGAACGCGTGATGGCCGCGGTTCACTGCGGGGCCTGGGAAGAGTTCGAGCAGTTTTTCGCACCCGATATCTCGATCGAGAATCGCCGGAAGGTCGTCGGCCTTACGCTGCCATCCGAGCTGTGGAGACGTGGGTGGAGGCGCGAAGTCGAGACGAGCGGCATGCGGGTCGAGCACGTCATGGTCGCGGCGCGAGGCGACCGCCTGGCGCTCGCCCGAATGTGGGCCGGCACCGAAGACGTGGACCCAGGGGCGCCCTACGACGAACTGCTTCACCTGTATGCCATCGACGATGACGGTCGAGTCGCGCTGCAGATATTCTTCGACGTCGAAGACATCGACGCCGCGATCGCCGAACTCGACGCCCTGGCTGCGCGATTCGAGGAAGACGCGCACCGGCCACGCCGGCTGGAAAACGCGGCCGCGCAAGTATTCCAGCACGTTTGGTCGCACTTCGCGGCCGGCGACTGGGCCGCCGTGGCAGCGACCGTCGCCGACAACTATTCCGGGATAGATCGTCGACGGGTCGTGAACGCCGGGACCCAGTATGGGCGAGATTCCGTGATCAACGATCTCCAGGCAGCTGCCGAGGTCGGCTTCACGATATCGATGGTGAGCGCAATCGCGGTTCGCGGCGAGCGCCTCGTCCTAGCACGGGTTCGTGCCTCGGGCCGCGACCCAGAGGCGATTCAAAACGACGCACTGAATGTCGTCGAGATCGATGCGGCCGAGCGGATCGCGACGACCGTCACATTCGACCTCGAGGATTTCGATGCCGCCATCGCCGAACTCGATGCGCGTTACCTTGCCGGCGAAGCGGCCCCGCACGCACACGTCTGGTCTGGCGTCGCAGCAGTATTTGCCGCGTTAAGGCAGCACGAGATGTCGCCAACAACACCGGATTTCGTGGACGTCGACCGGCGACGGCTCGCGGTCGACACCGGCGGATTCGAGGCATACCTCCGTGCCATCTGGGACGTCACCGATTACGTCAGCGTGCACATCACCGCTGTGCATCGGTTGACCGCGCTCGGAGCGGTCGTCACCCACGCGTCGCACGCGATATCCCACGACGGCCTCTACGCCGAGTGGCAGAACGTCAACCTTCTGACTTTCGACGGTGATCTGCTCAGTCGCGTCGAGCTGTTCGACGAGGCAGATCTTGATGCCGCCCTTGCGAGGTTTGAGGAGCTGCAGCCACAGACCCGGCGGCTGGAGAACGCGGCAAGCCGAGTGCTCGAGCGCTACTTCGCCCGCTTTGCGGCCCGCGACTGGGGCGTTATGGCCGAAACGCTGACCGACGACTTTCTGACCGACGACCGTCGACGAGTGGTTAACGCGGGGGTTCGGCGAGGGCGGGATGCCGAAATCGCGAACATGCAGTCATTTGCCGGGATTGGGATAATAAACATCGCCCCGACCACGATCGCGACCCGTGGAGAGCGCCTCGTCCTCTGTCGTCACGATGTGTCTTTCCGCGACTGGGCCGAGCCTTACGACGTGATCAGCGTCGTCGAGATCACCGATACCCAAATTTCTGCCCACGTTATGTTCGACGCCGACGACATTGATGCCGCCGTCGAGGAGCTCGATACCCGGTACCTCGCCGGCGATGCGGCCGCCAACGGCCAGACATGGTCGGTCATCGCAGGAGCGTACACCGCGCTGAACCAACATGAAATCGCCGCAACGACGCCAGACTTCGCGAGTACCGACTACCGCCGCGGGGCAAAGTTCGCGCCCGGTGACCTGATCGCAAATGTCCGCGCCACTTGGGATCTCGCACAAAACGGCAGCACCTATATCGAGGCTGTGCACCGGCTGACTTTCCTGGGAGCAGTCGTCACTCATGTCACGCGTGGAAGCTCGGTAGCGGGCTTTGATGCCGAGTGGCGGGAAGTCTTCCTCCTCACGGTCGATGGTGACTTACTCAGCCGTTGCGAGCTCTTCGATGAGTCTGACCTCGACTCCGCGATCGTGAGGTTCGAACAGCTGAGCCGGCCCGTGCCTCGGCTGGAAAACGAGGCAAGCCAAGCGGTCGGGCGCTTGTTGGCGCACTTCTCAACACGCGACTGGGACGCGTTGGCCGAGCTAGTTTCCGACGACTTTTACGGCGACGACCGCCGCCCCGTGCTTAGCGCCGGGACCCAGCGCGGTCGGGATGCCATGATCAGGCAGTTTCAGACCGCCGCCGACCTGGAGATCACGCAGGCGGCGTCAGACCCCGTCGCCACCCGGGGGGATCGCCTCATCCTCACCTGTATCCGGTTCGCACGCATCGACGAGGAACCCGACGCGTTCCGCGTCGATCTCCTATATGTAGTCGAGACCAACTCCGACTCGCAGATTTCGGCGCTGATCGCATTCGACTCTGGTGATTTCGATGCTGCCATCCAGGAACTCGATGCCCGGTATCTCACCGGAGAGGCGGCGGCGCACGCACGCACGTGGTCTGTCCTCATGCAGGCCTACGCCGCACTCAATAGGCATGAAATGCCTTCGACGACGCCAGATTGGGTGAATGTTGACCACCGCCGAGGAGCATCGTTTGCGTCCGGTGAAATGCCTGCGTTACTTGACGCCGCGTGGAACCTCACGACTGACCTCAGGCATTACATCGAGGCTGTGCATCGCCTGAACGATCTCGGAGCCGTCGTCACCAACACATCGCATGAGACCTCGCACGATGGCTTCGACGCCGAGTGGAGGGTGATCACCATTGGGACGGTGGAAGGCGACATGCTCAGCCGCACAGAGGTATTCGACGAGGCCGACCTTGAGGCCGCGATCGCGAGGTTCGACGAACTCACCCAACAGGCGCCACGGCTGGAGAACGTTGCGACGCAGGTGTACGACCGCGGGAACATGTACTTGGCGAACCGCGACTGGGCCGCACTGGCCGCGACGATGGCCGATAACGTAATCGACGATGATCGCCGTCGCATGGCGAACGCGGGCGTCCGATGCGGTCGCGACGCCGTGATCGCAGGTGCGCAGACAGCCGCCGCCCTAGGCGCATACCGCACAGCGTTGACCACCGTTGCCATCCGCGGGGATCGCCTCGCGTTGTGCCGCCTCCGTTACTCAGGTCGGGATCAAAGCCCCGAAGCGTTCTACAGCGAGGCGCTCGGCGTCATCGAGATCGACGCCGACGCCCGCGTGGTAGCCCACGTCACGTTCGACTTCGAGGACCTTGACGCCGCCGTCGCGGAACTCGACGCGCGCTACCTCGCCGGCGAAGCCGCCGCCCACGCGCACACATGGTCGGTGATCTCCGAGGTGTACGCCGCGCTCAATCGAAATGAAATGCCCGCGGCCACACCCGACTTGGTAGACATTGACCATCGTGCGCTTTCAGCAATCGGGTCTGGTGACCTGATGGCATACCTTCGTACCTCGTTGGAAGATACGGAAGACACGCCTCGAAACCGCATTTACATTGAGGCCGTTCATCAGCTGACCGACCTCGGCGCGGTCACTACCCATGTCGCGAAGTCGACGTCACGAGAAGGGTTCGAGGCCGAGTGGCGGATAACTAGCTTCTTCATCGTCGACGGCGACGCGATCAACCGCTACGAAATTTACGACGATGCCGACGTCGATGCCGCGATCACGAGGTTCGAACAGCTGAGCCGGCCGCTACCACGGCTGGAAAACGCGGCAAGCCGAATGTACGACCGCTTCAACACGTACCTGGCGGCGCGCGACTGGGACGCCATGGTGGAGATGATCACCGACGACATTTGCAGTGACGATCGACGGCGGGTGGTAAGCGCCGGCATCCAACGCGGGCGGGATGCCCAAACTGCGAATCTGCGAGCCATTGTCGATGTCGGGGTCAAGAACTTCGAGTCCTCGGTCATCGCGACCCGGGGCGAGCGCCTCGTGCTGACCCGTGCTCGCGTATCGGGCGACGAGCGGCCGGAGGCATTCGGTTCGGAGCTGCTGAGCGTCATCGAGATTGACAACGACAACCGGATCGCGGCGGGCGTCTTGTTCGACCTCGATGACCTCGAGGCCGCCTTCGAAGAACTCGACGCCCGATACCTCGCGGGCGAAGCGGCCGCCCATCTACACACATGGTCGGTGATCGCACGGATCTGCCCCGCTTTCAACCGGAAAGAACTGTTCGCGATCACTCCAGACCCGATTTACATCGATCATCGACCGCTCGTATCGATCGAGGGGGCTGATCTACCCGCATCCATCCGGGCCGTGTGGGACCTCACTTCGAAGGCCAGCGTCTACATCGAGGCCGTGCATCAGCTGAGCGAACGCGGAGCCGTCTTTACCGAGGTCCTGAACATGACCTCGCGAGAGGGCTTCGACGCAGAAGTGCGGATGATCATGCTGTTCACAGTCGAAGGCGACCTAATCAGTGGCGTCGAGGTCTTCGACGAGGCCGACTTCGACGCCGCGCTCGCCCGCTTTGACGAGCTGCATCAGCAGGCGCGTCGACTGGCAAACGTGGCAAGTCACGTGGACCAGCGCTTCTGGGCACTCTTTGCGTCCCGCGAATGGGATGCCATGGCCGAGTTGCTTGCCGCCGACGTCTCCACGGACGATCGCCGTCGGGTCGTGAACGCGGGAGCCCTACATGGTCGAAATATGCACATCGAAAGCATGCAAACCCTCGCCAAGCTGGGAGCGAAGGTGACGTCTGAAATCGTCGCGATCCGTGGAGCACACCTCGCCCTTACCCACTTGAACCGTCAGCTGCGGCCCGGACAATGGGGCAGTGAGCTTCTCTACCTCATCCAGATTGGCACCAACCACCGGCTCGCGGCGGGTGTCTTCTTCGACCCCGACGACTTCGATGCTGCCTTCGAGGAACTCGAAAACCGTTACCTCGCCGGCGAAGCGGCCGACCAAGCGCCCACATGGTCGGCGGTCAAGGCGGTTTACTCCGCGCTCAATCGACACGAGCATCCAGCCCTGACACGGGACTCGGTATGCATCGATCATCGACCGCTCGTACCGGTCGAGACGGCCGATCTGGCGACATGGATCCGCGAGGTGTGGGACCTCACTCCGGACCTCAGCAACTACGTCGAGAATGTGCATCGGCTCAGCAACTGCGGAGCGGTCCTCACCCACGCAGCGCGCGGCACCTCGCAGGCGGGCTTCAGCGCCGAGTGGCGGTTGATTGCCGTTTTGCAATTCGAAGTTGACCAGATCGCCCGGTTGGAGGTCTTCGACGAGGCCGAAATCGGTGCCGCGCTAGCCCGTTTTGACGAATTGCAACCGCGGGCGCAACGGCTGGAAAACGCGGCAGGCCGAATAGTCGAGCGATTCCAGGCGTGCTTCTCGATCCAGGACTGGGTCGCCATCGCGGAGTTACTGGCCGACGACATGGTCGCCGACGATCGCCGTCGTGTCGTGAACGCAGGGCTTCGACATGGCCGAGATCTGTACGTCGCGGACGTGCGAGCCGCCGTCGACGTCGGCGCAGAGACCATCACTACACGCGTCATTGCGACACGCGGCGAGCGCCTTGTCCTCACCCATGTTCGCGCCGTCAACCGCGGCTTTTCGCCCGACGAGGTCGGCGCCGAGTGGCTTTGCATCGTCGAGATCGGCGCCGACGAGCGGATCGTCGCAATGGTCGTATTCGACCCCGACGACATCGACGCCGCCTACGCCGAGTTCGACGCGCGATACCTTACGGGAGAGGCGGCCGCCCACGCGCACACGTGGTCACTCGTCGCACGCGCGTACGCAGCGCTCAACAGACGCCAACTCCCCGAGGTGGCCGCCGACTGGGTGAATATCGATCACCGCCGACTCGCACCAATCCCGGCCGGCGGTCTGAGCGCATACCTTCTCGCGACATGGGATCTCTCGCCGCAATCCGGCATCCGGATTGAGGCTGTGCATCGGTTGAGCAAGGTAGGAGCTGTCGTCACCCAGGTTGTGAAAGGGACCTCACACCAAGGTTTCCAGGCCGAGTGGCGCACCATTGACCTTTCGACCTACGACGGCGAAAAAATCAAACGGACGGAGCTGTTCGACGAGGATGACCTCGACGCAGCCCTGGCGAGATTCGACGAGCTCAATCGGCCACGACCACTTGAGAACAACGCCACACGTACGTGGTCTCACATGGCCGATGCGACGAACCGTCGCGACATGGAGGGTTTCCTAGCCCTGACCGCTGCGGACCTGCGATATGAAGACCGACGACAAGGCCTGCGCGGTGAATTCGAGGGTCCAGAACGGCATAAGGCCGCTCAAACGATGTTCGAGTCCCTGCCAATCAACGTGCGGGTGACGGCGGACCCTATCGCGATCAGGGGCTCTCGCCTTACGCTGATCCATATCTGTTACCGCGACACCGATTTCGCCGATCGGCCGATCACCGTCGAATTCTTGCAAGTCGCGGAAGTTGACGATCGCGGCCTAATGCTCGACTGCGTCAGCTTCGATCCCGACGACACCAACGCGGCGTTCGAGGAACTCGACGCCCGATACCTCGCCGGCGAAGCCGCCGCCCACGCACAAACGTGGTCGGTCGCGATGCAAGCGTACGCCGCAGCTAACAGGCACGAACTTCCTGGGATGACACCGAATTCGGCTTTCGTCGACCACCGGCCGGGCGTAACGACGGAGGCGGAGGATCTCGCCGCATATCTTCCTGCCGTGTGGGACCTCATTCCGGACATCAGCGCCTACATCGAGGCGGTGCATAGGCTGAGCGAATTCGGATGCGTCATCACCCATGCTGCGCGTGGAACCTCGCATGAGGGCTTTGACGCCGAGTGGCGAACACTTAACGTCCTCACAGTCGAAGGTGATTTGTTAAACCGCGTCGAGGTCTACGACCAGGCCGACCTCAACGCCGCACTCGCGAGGTTCGAGGAACTCAACCGGCCTGGCTAGCCTCGCCGGACGGATTGCCCCGAAAACGCGTGCGGCGCAACACTAAGAAGAGAACCAGCGCCCCCACGGCCAGCACCGGTATCCACGGGATGAGGAATCCGGCCACCATCACCACGCCGTGGATAGCGGAGAGCAGCGACTGCCAGCCGTGTCGAAGTGCATTCAAGAAACCAGGCTGAGGAACCGCCGCCGGTTTGGTCGAGAGGCTGACGTTGATCGTCGCGTAGGAAATCTGGTCGCCTAGCGTGGCGCGCTGCGCCCGCAACGAGTCCAGCTCGGCCTGTCGCTGGGTCAGCGACGACTCCGCCGCCAGCAGGTCGGCGACGTTGCCAGCGCGCCCCATCAGTTGCAGCAGTCGATTGACCGAGGTCTGCAACGCCTCGATGCGGGCATCGAGGTCGACGCGCTGCGACGTCACGTCGTTGTGCCCGATCGACATGGAGTCGACAGTCCCCAGTTTCTTGGCGTCGGCTAGCACCGCGTCAAGTTTGTCGGAGGGGATGCGCAGAACAAGATCCACTGTTGGCGTGGATGATCCTGATCGCTCCGATCGAGAGTCCACTCGCCCGCCAGCATCGGTGACCGCGGTGACGAGCCGGTCGGCCACTTGGGCGGGCTCGGCGACGATCATCTGCATCGATCCCGTCGTAATGATGTCGCGTTTGTAGGTGGCGTCTGCGGGGGCCTGCGGCGGTGGCGGTGCTTCCGGTAGCGAGACGGTGTTCTCGGGAACGCCTGCCCTCGTCCCGGACACCTGGCCCGCGGCGCCCCTATCCTCTGATGCTGGAATCTTGCCGCTCACAATGCCGTCGGCCGTCGAGGCGGGGTGACCGTCCCGACTCGCCGACCACGTCCAGCCGCCGCCGATGAGCAGCGCGCCGACGACCGCCGCGGCAATCGCGTTGCGCAGCTTGACTGTTCGTGCCTCTGATCTTCCCGATGACGGCGCCGTGGTGGACTGAACGGGTTGGCCCGGCATCACGGCGGCCCCGGCCAACGGCGGCGGGGGCAGGGCCGCTGCAAACACGGCATGGTCTGGCGCCCGGACCGGCTCCCAGCCAGCCGGCGCCTCGACGGGTTGCATCACGCGGTGCGGCAATTCACCGTCGGTAACGACGCGGCTATCCACCGCAACGAACGCCGTGAACCTGCACAGCACACCAAACCGCAACGACGTCGCGACAATCCGCTTCTCCAAGTCCTCCGTGGGGGCCGAAGCATAGCGGTCCTCGAGGTCACGTAGATGCGCGCGGGCCCACTGCGTGGTCACCGCCGGGGCTTCAAGGCGCTCCCCGGCGACGGTCACCGACCAGTCCCCGCCCTCCCCCGTCGTGCCGCGGAGGGTCAGGGAACCGGACGCGCTGCTCCGATACCGTCCGCTCACCACAAGCGGCACCCCCGGGAACAAGTCGGGCAATCGAGCCGGACTCACCGTGTCCTCAATGACTGCCAGTCCGCCCGCGCGCAGCGACAACGAGTGCGCAAGCGGCGCGCCGATGCGGCGGTGGATGGCGTCCATCGCCTCGTCGAGGCGGTCCTCGCTTTCCACCAGCTCACAGCGCCCGCCCCCGACACTGGCCAGCCGCCGAAGGAATCCGGCGTTGACGGCCTGGTCGACGCCGACCGCGTGCACTCGCACCCGATGCAGATCTCCGGACAACTCGTGCAGGAGTTGGTCCTCGTTGCCGACCTGACCGTCGGTGACAAGGACGACGACGGCGTCTCGCGCTTCGCCGTTGCGCGACGCGCCCAAAAGCGCAAACGCCTCTCGCAACGGCGCGACCATCTCGGTGCCGCCGCGCGCGTCGACGCGGGCGAGGTGCTCCACGGCGCGGTACCGGTGCCTGTCGCTCGCCTCGACCAGCCCGCCGGACAGCCCCGCGGGCCGGTCAATCCGATCGTCAAATGTCACTACGGCGAACCGATCTCCCATGGTGAGCGTGTCGACGATGCGCGCCGCGGCACGGCGGGCCGCCACCATCTTCCAGCCGGCCATGCTGCCGGAGCGGTCGAGCACCAACACCAGGTCGCGCGGGCGCGGCGGCGCGCTGGACGCCGGGGGCAACACGGTCAGCTGATACGTTCCCTCGTCGCCCTCCGAATCAGGCACCAGCACAAGCGAATCGGTGAGGTCGTCGGCCCCGTACCGCAGCCGCAGCACAAAATCCCGGTTGGCCCGCTCGCCGGGGTGTACCTGTATCCGGCCGTCGTCGCCGGAAACGGCGTGCAGGCTCGATCGCACCTCCGACAGCGTGAGACCAGCGGGGTCGATGCCGACCTCGATGGACAACGGAACCGGGTGCGGGAAACCGGGCAGCAGCACGGGCGGCGTGATGCGCGATGCGTCGGGCACCGCGTCGGTGTCGTCGGCGTGTCCGTCGCCGACCGCGATGTCGGCGAGCGCGCGGCCCGGAATGTACCGCGGCGCAACCACAAGCGGGAAGCGGAACATCGCCTCGCCGTCCGCATAGGCCAGGGGGATGACGAGCGTCAGAGCGACGCTGACCCGTTCACCGGGCAGGATGTTGCCGACCCGCATCGTGAAGACGTCCGGTCGCTCCTCCTCGGCGATGGACGCGCGCCGGCCCGACGCGATGGCGTCGTCGTAGGCCTGGCGGGCGGCCTCCCGCTCGCGCAGCTCGGCCTCGACGACCCGCCCTTCGGCCGTCATCTGCATCCGCGTGAGCGCCCCTCGATCCGGCAGCGGGAACACGTAGCTGGCCTCCAGGGGTACGTCAAAGGCATTGACGAAGTCCTGCGTCAGCTCGACCCGGCTGGTGAGCCCGGTGATCTCGGCGCGTACGTCGATGCGCTCCAGCGGTAGGTTGCCGCGCTCGGTGCTCAGAGCGCCAAACCCGGCCTCGTCGTCCGGGGCGGCCACCCGATCGGTTTCGGCGTCGCTCATCGACGTGATGCGGACGGTCATGAGGGGCTCCGTTCATCAGGGGTCAGCAGGCCACGCTCGGCCAGCAGTTCAAGCAGCGGCCGGGCGGCCGCACGGATCGCGTCGATGTCGTCGTCGTCGGGTCGGCCGCCACTGCCTGATCCGGGAGGCAGCAGCAACAGTGCTCCGCCGGGCAGGCTCACGGCCGCCAGCTTCGTGACACTGTCAGCGCCGTCGCCGTTGGCCACCGGTTCGGCGGCGGCGGGTGGCTCGGCCCAGAAGCGTTGTCGGCGAACGGGAGTCGACACCGGCTCAGCCGACTCCGTCGGCTCCGCCGCGATGAGTTCGTCGGGCACGGCGGCGACTTTGCGCAACGTCTCGTCCGTCGCGCCGGCGAGCTCGGCCTGGATGTCGGCGAGCGAGCGGCCCTCGGCCTGGCGCCGCTTCACCGCAACAATCTGCAGCAGGTGCCGCGGGCTGTACAGCGCCGTGCGTCCCTGCATGGTCGGCCGGTCGACGAGTCCCGTCGTCGTGTACCAGCGCACAACCCGCCGATCGGGCAGGTCCCGGACCCGCCCGTTGGGCGCGCCCGGGTACGCGGGATCGGCCAGCCCGGCGGCCACCCGCCGAACCAGCTCGTCCAGCGTCCAGGACGCCACGTCGGCCATATGTCGATACTGACACTGTCACGATGACACTGTCAAGGTTTTGGCAATAGCTCGATTACCGATGCGGCGAAAACGCGTCTGGAGAATCGAGACGTGAATACGCTTCATCCGCACAGGGATGAGGAGGAACGGCGTGTCGCTTCTGGTGGTGGCCCCCGAGTTGTTGACGTCGGCCGCTGCGGATTTGGAGAGCATCGGCTCGTCGGTGACCTTGGCGCATCTGGCGGCCGCCGTTCCGACGACGGGGATGGCGGCGGCCGCCGCGGATGAGGTCTCGCAGGCGGTGGCGGCGCTATTCGCCGCCTACGGGCAGCAGTATCAGGCGCTCAGCGCGCGGGCCTGCGTGTTTCAACAGCACTTTGTGCAGGCTCTCAACTCGGCGGCCGGCGCGTATGTCGCCGTGGACGAAGCGGGCGCGTCACTGCTTAATGCGGTCAACGCGTCCGCCGAGGCGTTGTTGGGGCGCCCGCTGATCGGCGTCGGAAGTGCGGCCGGGACGGGCGTGGCCGACGCGGCGATCAACGACCTGAACCTGCTCGCCCAGCGCGAGTTCGGCATCTACAACTTTCGCGACTGGCGCGGATGGGCCGCGTTTTTGTTGGATTACACCTGGGGCTTCGAGGGCACGGCGTTGGGCTACGGCGTGCAAGCCCTCAATTCATTCACGCCGAACGGCGGGAGCTACGACTCCGCTTTCAGCGCGCTCGTGGGTTCCCACGTCTACCGCGGCGGCATCGGACTGACGGGCTTTGCCACCACGATGGGCAACGTCACCACCCATCTCGGAACCGGACCGGGCGCCGACGACGTCATGGTCAACCACGAAGAGGTCCACGTCTGGCAGAACAGGATCTTCGGCCCGCTGTTCCAAACCAGCTACGCCGCTTGGGCGGTCGGCGGCTACTTCGTCGGGACGGGCTACTGGTTGATGCACCCGAACCTGGACTGGTTCAGCCTGGTCGAGACAGCGTCGTACTACGACAACCCGTGGGAGGTATGGGCCTACGCCAACGACAACAACTGGCCGCCGCCGGGCGCGAACCCGGCGCTGCTCTGGCCGGCCTGGACCGACCCGGTCCTGCTCTCGCCGATCTGGATGGCGCCGATCAAGCCGTTCCTGTAGCCGGTCGCTCAATCCCGTTGGACACCAATCAGTTCACGCCGCCTGCGCAAGCGCTTCCGCGCCAACAGCGGTCTTAGCCGCGCGCCGCGTGGCGGGCGTGCGCACATAGGCGAACCACGTGATCACCGCGCACAGCACGTAGAAGCCCAGGAATACCCAGAACGCCGTCGTCGCTGATTTCGCCGGCGAGAGGTACGACGCGCGCAGCACGACGTTGATGCCGACGCCGCCGAGCGCGCCGATGGCCCCGGCGATTCCGATCAGCGCGCCCGACATCCGGCGCGACCAGTCGGCCTTCTCCCCCGGGCTGAGACCGTCGAGGCTCTGCGCCTTGGCGTCGAAGATCGACGGAATCATCTTGTATACCGACCCATTTCCGATTCCGGACAGGATGAACAGCGCGACGAACCCCGCAACGTAGGCGAGCAGCACGCCGCCGGACGGGGCGCGATGTTTGGCGTCGCCCATCGCGCCGAACGCCACCAGCCAGCCGGCCGCAGCGATCATCGTGGCGAAGGTGTACAGCGTGACCTTGCTGCCGCCGATGCGATCGGACAGCCAGCCGCCGACCGGCCGCACGATCGAACCCAGCAGCGGCCCGATGAACGCGATCTGCGCCGCATGCAACGCCGCTTGCGCCGTCATGGCCGGAGTCACTTTGGCGCCGTGACTGAGGTTGGCCAAAAAGCTGATTTGCAGCACCTGACCGAACGCGAACGAAAAGCCGATGAACGATCCGAACGTGCCGATGTAGAGCACTGCGATCAGCCAGGAATCGCGGTATGCCATCACGTCGATCATCGAGCAGCCGTTGGTGCGCTGGTTGGTCAGGTTGTCCATGAACAGCGCGGCGCCAACCGCCGCGACGGACAGGAGCACCAAATACACCGCGCACACCCAGTGCGGGGAACGGTTGCCCGCGGTCGCGATTACCAACAGTCCGACGACTTGGATCATCGCGACACCGATGTTTCCGCCACCGGCGTTCAGACCCAGCGCCCACCCCTTGAGCCGCTGGGGATAGAAGGCGTTGATGTTGGTCATCGACGACGCGAAGTTGCCCCCGCCCAGCCCGGCGACCGCCGCCACGACCATGAACGTGGTGTAGGAC
>NZ_LZKE01000021.1:0-1214 GCF_001672675.1 Mycobacterium sp. E2327 | reverse complement strand
CCGACGCGACGCGCTTGCCGGTCGGGGTGTGGGCGGTGGGGCGCAGCAATTCGTCGAAACGATCGATCACGGCCTCGGACCGCAGGTCGTTCCAGCTGACCTCGGCCACCGCCGGCTCCCCCCGTTCGGTCTCGACGACCGACGACGAGGTCACCGTGAGATCGGTGTGCGGCGCGTGCAGGTCGAACGCGGTGACGGCGGTGCCCCAATAGTCGATGTAGCGGTGCGACCTAGTCGCCGGGATGGTTTCGACGCGATTGAGGATGACGTTTTGCCTGGTGTCCGATCGCGGGGTCAGGCGGGCCTCGTTATAGGAGGCGGTCACCGGCGACTGGTAGGCGTAGCCGGTGGTGTGCACCACGCGCAGCCGCCACATCAGTTTTCGCCCTGCCTGCCGACCAGCCGGGCACCCTGGCCCGCGTCCGACCACGCCACCCAGGGAGTCACGTGGAAGTACTGCAGCGACAACGCTTCTCCGACATCCCGACAGGTTCGCTGCAGGCCCGCCAAGCGGCTGTCCAGCGACTCGAGCAACACACCCGGTTGGACGAATTCCAGCTCGCTGCGGGCCTTCCCGAGCAACCGCTGCGCTTCGGCGGTGGCGCCGATCCGGCTCTGCGGGCTGTGCACCAGCTCGTCAAGGTTGTCCTCGGCCAGCCTCAACGAGTAGAACACCGAGCGCGGAAACAGGCGGTCCAGCAACATGAATTGGACCACCCGGCCCGCGTCCAACACCCCCCGGTAGGTCCGCAGGTAGGTGTCGTGCGCGCCCGCCGAACGCAGCAGGGTCACCCACGCCGGCGACGACGCGCTGTCGCCGACCCGCGACAGCAGCAGCCGCACCGTCATGTCGACCCGCTCGATCGCGCGGCCCAGCAACATGAACCGGTATCCGTCGTCGCGCGACAGCGTCGAGTCGGCCAAGCCGGCGAACATCGCCGCGCGGCCCTCGATGAACGCCAGGAATTCATGCGGCCCAAGGCGTTTCGCGGCGCGCTCACGTTCGGCCAGGGCGTGGTAGGTGGTGTTGAGGCACTCCCAGATCTCGCTGGACGTCACCTCGCGGGCCGACTTCGCGTTCTCCCGCGCCGCGGTGATGGCATCGACGATCGAGCAGCCGCCCGACGCGTTGGTGCTGAAGGCCACCAGGTCGGTCAACGACCACACGTCGAGGTCGTGATCCGGTGGGTCGATGCCGAGGACCCGCAGCAGCA
>NZ_LZKE01000020.1:0-1503 GCF_001672675.1 Mycobacterium sp. E2327 | reverse complement strand
CACACTAATGGGTCTTGATTGGGCTGCCGTTGAACGGGTTTATGACCTGTTTGCGGGAAGCTGATCATCGAGCGGCTGGCTGGTGAGCACTTATGCACACTGGAGTGTTGGATCGATTCCTGGGTTGAGACCGTGCCCCAGCCGGTCGTGAGGTCACCTGTAGCGCTGATGGGATGGCGTGCCGGTCGAGCACTTGCATTAGGTCGCCGCGGGGTGTCCTCCAGCTCAACCCGTTGAAGTGCTCGAAGTGCAAGAGAGGCGGTGATCGATGATCTTCGTGGGTGATGACTGGGCCGAAGACCATCATGACGTGTGGGTGATGAATGAGGCCGGGCGGCGTCTGGGGTCGCGGCGGCTGCCCGAAGGATTGACCGGTATCCGGCAATTGCACGCGCTGCTCGGCGCGCATGCCGAGGAACCCGAGCAGGTGGTGGTCGGTATCGAGACCGACCGGGGCCTATGGGTGGAAGCCCTGGTCGCCGCGGGGTATCAGGTGTTGGCGATCAATCCGCTGGCGGTAGCGCGCTACCGCGATCGCCATCATGTCTCGGGCGCCAAATCCGATGTCTCGGATGCCAAATTGCTGGCCGATGTGGTGCGTACCGATCGGCACAACCATCGATTGCTGGCCGGCGACAGCGCCGAGGTGGAGGCGATCAAGGTGCTCGGCCGCGCCCACCAGAATCTGATCTGGGCACGCGTCCGCCACACCAATGCGCTGCGCAGCGCGTTGCGGGAGTACTACCCGGCGGCCCTGGCGGCTTTTGAGGACCTTGATCACGGTGACGCCTTGGGGGTGTTGGGTCGTGCTCCCACCCCCGATGCGGGTGCCCGGTTGAGTCTGTCGGCGATCCAGTCCGCGCTTAAACGCGGTGGCCGCCAACGCTATATCGCTAGCCGCGCCAAAGAGATTCAAGCCGCGCTGCGCTCAGAACAGCTGACCGCCCCGCCAGCGGTGGCGACGGCGTTCGCGGCCACCACCCGCGCGGCGGTGGCGATCATTGCCGAGCTCAATCGCCAGGTCGCCGAGCTCGAGACCAGCTTGGCCACCCATTTTGAGGCACACCCGGACGCCGACATTTACCGCTCCCTGCCAGGACTTGGTGTCGTGCTCGGCGCCCGGGTGCTTGGTGAGTTCGGGGACGACCCGAATCGATACACCGACGCCAAGTCTCGCAAAAACTACGCCGGAACCTCACCCCTGACCGTCGCCTCCGGCAAGAAATACCGCGTCGTTGCCCGCTACATCCGCAACAGCCGCCTCTATGACGCCATCGATCAGTGGGCCTTTTGCGCCCTGTCCACCAGCCCCGGCGCCCGCGCCTTCTACGACCAGCGAATCGCCGCAGGCGATGGCCACCACCAAGCTCTGCGCGCCCTCGGTAACCGCCTCGTCGGCATCCTGCACGGCTGTCTACGCCACCACACCCTCTACGACGAAGACAAAGCCTGGGCCCACCGAGCCCCCGCCGCCGCTTGACAACTTACGAACCTGGGATGTCT
>NZ_LZKE01000019.1:0-12559 GCF_001672675.1 Mycobacterium sp. E2327 | reverse complement strand
CTCCTTCGCCTCCGGACTCGAACAGCCGCGCAGCGAGATCCTGACGTTCCTGGCCGCCCGCGAGCCGCCGCACCCCCGAGTCCGCCGCCGCCCACCGCGGTGGTGCCGCCGTCGCCGGACGGCTCGACCACGCTGTCGGCGGCCAAGGCGGCCGCCCTGCAGGAGATCCAGGCCGCGATCGGCGCGGCGAAAGACGCCCAGAAGAAGGGCGATTTCGCCGCCTACGGCGCCGCGCTGCAGCGGCTGGACGACGCGATCAACAAGTACAACGCCACGAAGTAGCGGCGGTGTGAAGTCGGTGCCGGCAACGGCAGGCTAAAGGAGTCGGTGGTGGGCCAGTCCGAGCCGGATCGTATGGCCGTGGGTAAGCATGCGGGCGCGGCGGGCGGCTCGTCTCGCCACGACGGTCGTGGGGTTATCGAGAGCGCATTCGAACTGCTGGAACACGTGGGCGCGTTGGAACCAGTGCGGCTGCTCGACTTGGCGAACGCGAGCGGCATCCCGCGGGAGACGGTCCGTCGACTACTGCAGCAGTTGATCGCAGTCGGGGCGGTCAGGCGTGAAGGCACCCGCTACCGACTCGGCGCGAGCCTGTTGGGGTTGGGTTCGCGGGTGAGCCCGGAGCGTCAACTGCGCGTGGTCGCCCGTCGACCGATCGCCGAACTCGCAACCGCCACGGGGGCCGCGGTTCAGTTATCTGCGGTGATTGGCGGTGAACCGGTGTTCCTGGACGCGGTGGACGCCCGCGTCCCAGGGGTATTCACGGCCGAGCCGGGAGCCAAGGTGCCGTCGGGTACGGCGGCCGCCCGCGCCTACGCCGAAATAGGCCGCACCGCACCAATAGTGGATGCCGGCGGCGTACAGGCGAATCTCAGCTGTGTCGCCGTAGCGATTCCTCTCGGCGGCGATTCGGCGGCTGCCGTGTCGACCGTCATTGCCCAACGGCGCCCGCCGCTCGGACTACTGGCTGCCACCAGGGCCACCGGAACCCGGATCGTCAGCCTGCTTCGCGCACCGTGAAAGGGTGACCGGCGGGAAAACCCACTGAGTGGGCGCACGCTGGCCGTCGCCCCCGTCGCTTCTTAACGTTCGTAGGCGTGATGGGGGATGCGCGCAAGACGGGCGCGGAAGTATTGTTGGCGCAGTTGGAATCTCAGGGCGTGGACTGCATTTTCGCCTCTCCCATCGCCGTGATGGCGCCGGTGTGGGAAGCGATTGCCCGGCGGACCGATGACATGACGCCGCGCTACTTCCGTTGTCGTCATGAATCGCTGGCGGTAAGCCTGGCATCGGGCTACTACAAGGCCACCGGCCGAAGCCAGATCGTCTTCTTGCCGACATCGCTGGGAGTTCAAAACGCGTCGATGGCCCTGGGCACCGCGCTGCAGGAGCGCACGCCGATGACGGTGCTGTCACCTGACACGTTCAGTTATGGTGATGACCCCGACGGCGATCCCGGTGCCGAATGGCCCTCCCTGCTGACCGACCATGCCGGCCCGGCGCGCCACGGCGAAGCCGTCGTCAAGTGGGCGAAGCGCGCACGCACGCCTTCCGACCTGGTTCATGAACTCCGGCGCGCCTGCTTCATCGCCGAGTCCGTCCCAACGGGACCAACATTGCTGGAGGTTCCGTTTCAGTTGTTGATGGCCGACGCTCACGTTGACGTCCCCACGTGGGTTTCCCCCGCACCGATCGTCGCGACACCAGAACATATCGAGCGAGTGGCCGAAATCCTTATGAGCGCCACCAACCCCATCATCATCACCGAACACGGCGGGCGCACCGACGCGGACCGCGACGCCCTTATAGGCATTGCCGAGGCGCTGTCGGCGCCCGTCTTCGAATTCTGGAATCCCGCCTATCACAACTTCCCGCGGTCGCATCGGCTGTATGGGGCGGGGCCGGTGGAAGCGGTGCTCGGCGAAGCCGACGCCGTACTCCTGGCCGGCTGCAACGGACCATGGCACCCGCCAAATACGGTGTTACGCCCAGGATGTGAAGTCATCCACCTCGAGCAAGACCCGCTGCGCCCGCGAGCCGCCTATTGGGGCTACCCCACCACCGAGGCGGTCGCGGGAGACCTCTCGCTCAACCTGGCCGCCCTCGCGTCCAATCTGCGAACGCGGTCGGCCGCACGGGCCGAGGCCGGCGAGCGGTGGGCCATCTATTCGGAAAGGGTCCGCGCCAACGGCATCGAAGACACCCGCCAGTCAGAATCGCAGGCAACCGATTTCGTTCCGGCGGCCAGTTTGTTCGACGCGTTGCACGAGGCGCTGCCCGAGGACGCGATTTGTGTCGACGAGATCACGTCTCAAGTGCCGCAGATGATTCAATTCCTCTACGCCCGCAAGGCTTTCCAGCAGTATCGCGGGTGGGCGGGGGCACTGGGCACCGGGCTGGGCACCGCACTCGGCGTAAAACTCGCGCGCCCGGGTCAGCCGGTCGTCTGCATCGTCGGCGACGGAGCGTGGCACTACAATCCCGTTCCGGCTGCCCTCGGATTCGCACAGGAATACGGCGTCCCGCTGTTCATCGTGCTGTGCGACAACCGGCAATACGCATCCCAAACCCGGAATCTCCTCAAGTACTACCCCGGTAGCGCTGCGGTCCGCGAAGAGAACTTCGTCGGCAACGTCATGGAGCCACCACCCGACTACGTGAGGCAGGCCGAAGCATACGGCGGCACAGGTGAACGCGTGCAGAAGCGCGACGAGCTGGCCGGGGCAGTGGAACGTGCGCTCGAAGCCGTCGCGTCGGGACAGACGTTCCTGCTCGACGTCATCGTCCAACCGTAGGAGCCAAATGACTAAGACCGATGCGATAGCCGCGGCCGCCGACGGTGCGCCCTTGATCTGGAACAAGGCGGCGCAACATCGTCCGGCTTTGATCGTGCGGGTCGAGTCACCGGGCGACGTAGCGCAAACCATCCGGGTGGCGCGTGAGCGCGGGATGCGGCTCTCAGTGCTCGGCGGCGGCCACGACTGGGCGGGGCGCGCTGTGTGCCACGGCGGTCTGGTGATCGACATGTCCGGGATGCGGAGTGTCACAGTCGATCCCAGGTCCAGGGTCGCAACAGTGGGTGGCGGTGTCATCGCGGCCGACTTGATCGACGCGGTCGCGCCGTACGGGTTGGTTGCGGCCACTGGCAACTGCGGTGGCGTCGGCATTACCGGCTTGACGCTCGGCGGGGGCTACGGACCGCTCAACGGGCGGTTCGGCCTGGCATCGGACAACCTTCTCGGCGCCGAGGTCGTCCTGGCGGATGGTCGAATCGTGACGGCCGACGCGACTCACGAACCGGAGCTTTTCTGGGCATTGCGCGGTGGTGGCGGCAACTTCGGCGTGGTCACTTCCATGCGGGTGCAATTGCATCCGCTCGACCGCTTGATCGGCGGAATGATCCTGTTTCCGTGGTCGCAGGCCGCGACGGTGTGGCGCGGGCTTGGTGAGGTGTTGTCGACGGCGCCGGACGAGCTGACCGTGCAAAGCGGAGCGATGTCCGGCCCAGACGGCAAGCCGGCGGTTTTTCTGGCCCCGGCCTGGAGCGGCGATCATCGTTGCGGCCAAGCCGCCGTCGATGCGCTCACTAAACTTGGATCCCCGCTGAGCGCCCAAGTCGGGCCCATGACGTCCAGCGAATGGGTGAACCTATTCGACGCCTGGGATGTCCGTGGACAGTCCTGGGCGATTCGCACCCGCACGATCGCGGGCTACACGCCAGAGGTCATCGATGCGCTCGTCGAAATCGGTCGGACACTGAGCACACCTAGCGGCATCTCCATCCACCACTGTCACGGCGCCTCGACCGCCGTCGCCCCGGCCCACACCGCTTTCGCGAACCGGCGCCCACATTTCGTCGTCGAGATCGTCGCAGGCTGGGAGGGCGGAGACAGCGCCCGACATAGCGGGTGGGCCGACGCGGCCTCGGCCGCGCTTGCCCCCCACGCGCTGCCCGGTGGCTACGCCAACCTGCTCAGGCCGGACGACCAAGAACAGATCGCAAACGCCTACGGCGAGAATGCCATCCGACTCGTTGCCGCCAAGAAACGCTACGACCCCGACGGTGTTTTCACCGCCATCCCACTTCCCGGCGTCAGCGAGGGCAAGAGATCCGATGTTGAACATCGCCGGTAGGCGGGCGCGATGCTAACCCTTACCGTCCCTGGATACGCCGGGCCACCTCGCCGTAGCGCTCGAAGCGCTCGCGGTCGCCCTGGGCGTTGTAGAACACCAACCGCGTGGCGATCCGGCCGTACTTGTCGCTCAGCGCGTCGGCCAAGCCGTCCCACGTCGACTCGGTGGCGAAGGCGGCGATGTGCTCGTCGCTGATCTGGGCCGCCATGCCGGCGAAGTCCCCGGCCTTCTGCTTCTCGCGGATGCGCGCCGTCGTCCCCTCGAACCCGGCCTCGTCCCAGATGAACGCGTAGTTGGGGGTGCTGCCGTAGAAGGACATGCTGGCGCGCACCGACTCCCGTTCGTTGTCGCGCTCTTCGTCGGTGTCGCCGACGATCGTCATCACCGGCACGATCACCGCGACGTCTGACGGCGACCGCCCCGCCTTCGCCGCCCCGTCCGCGATGTTGGGCACGACGTGACGAGCAAGGTAGCCCGGCTCGCCGAGCGGGTGGACGTGCACGCCGTCGGCCACCTCGCCCGCCATCCGCAACATCCACGGATTCACCGCCGCCACATCGACTTTCGGGTCCGGCGCGTCGATGGGCCCGGCGCTCCACTGCGGGCTGATGAAGTCGAGATCGTAGAACAGGCCGTGGTGGTCGAGCTTGCCCGTCCGGAACGCGGTGAAGCACGCCTTCACGGCGAGCACGTAGTCGCGCAGCCGTGGGCCCGGACGCTCGAACGCGACGCCGTAGCGCCGCACGACGTGCGTGCGCACTTGGGTGCCGAGGCCGAGCCGGAACTTCCCGCCGGTCGCTTCTTGAAGCTCCCACGCGGTGGCCGCCGTGATGAAGGGGCTCCGCGGGAAGGCCACCGCGACCCCAGTCGACAGCTCCAGGCCGGGCGCGGCCTGCGAGGCGACGGCAGCGTTGAGGTACGGCGTGCGGCCGGTCTCGGTCAACAGCAGGCCGGAGAATCCCGCGGCCTGGGTGCGACGGGCCAGGTCACCGACCCGGTCCAACGGCTGCGGGATCGCCATCACATCGATGTGCATGGCGGAACAGTATGCCCGATCGCCTAGCCGCGGGACGCCGAGCGGAATCTGTCCCGGTAGGCCTTCGGCGAGACGCCGAGATGGTCGACGAACACACGCCGGAGGGTTTCGGCGCTGCCGAACCCGGCCATGCGGGCCGTGTCGGCGACGGTGCGGCCGGCGTCGAGCGCGGCGCGCGCGGCGTCGATGCGCACCATTTCGACGTAGCGGGCCGGCGTCGTCCCGAGTTCGGACTGAAAGAGTCGGGTGAGCTGGCGCGTGCTCAGAGACGCTTGCGCGGCAAGCGTTTTCACGCTGTGGTTGGCCGTCGGGTCGGCCGCGATCGCCTCGGTGACCTTGCGCAGCGGGGACTGCGGCGGGGGCTCGGCCTCGACCAGCGTCGAGAACTGCGATTGACCGCCCGCGCGCTTGAGGTAGACGACCAGCCACCGGGCCACGTCGCGGACCAGCTCGGTGCCGTGATCCATTTCGACGAGCGCGAGCGCCAGGTCGATGCCCGACGACACCCCGGCCGAGGTGAAGACGTCGCCGTCGCGGACGAACAGGGCGTCCGGTTCGACGGCGACGTCGGGAAAGGCCCGGGCGAACAACCGGGCGTCATGCCAGTGCGTGGTGGCGCGCCGGCCGTTGAGCAGGCCGGCCTGCGCCAGGATGAACGAGCCCGTGCAAATCGACGCCAGGCGCCGCGTCCGCTCCGCCGCCGACTTGACCGCGTCGACGAGCGCGGGATCGATCGCCCGCCGCGGCAGGTTGTCGCTGCCGGCGACCATGATGATGTCGGCCGACTCGATCGACGAAAGCGCGTCCGTCACGCCCAACCGGGTGCCGATCGAGGTCGTGACGTCGCGGCCGTCCACCGACGCGATCTTCAGTTGATAGTCGGCGCCGAATCGGTTGGCCTCGGCGAAGACCTCGCCCGCCCCCGCGACGTCAAGCATCGTCACGTCGTCGAAGACGACGATGACCACCACCCGCGACGCGCCGGCTTTTGCCACGGACCCATTGTGTCGCAAAGTGTGGGAAACATGGCACCTCGGAGGGTGGTGGCCGGCTGACGACGAACTGCGGCGTCGCTTTCTGTGGAGAAGACGGCGCAATGGCCCGGGGTGGTCGCAACCCAGCGCCCGCACACTGGTGCTGTCACCCAAGCCAGGAGGTTGATCATGGAAACTCAGCCGCTCGACAGTATCGCCGACATCGTCGTCCCGGACACCCCGCTTGTGCGCGAGATCACCGAGTTCATCCGCGAGGCCGAAGACGACCTGCTCTTCGACCATTCCCGCCGGGTGTTCCTGTTCGGTGCGCTGCAGGGCCGCCGCCGCGGCCTGCAACCCGACCTGGAACTGCTCTACGCCGGCGCGATGTTCCACGACATTGGCCTCACCGAGCGCTACCGCACGTCCACCCTGCGCTTCGAGGTCGACGGCGCCAACGCGGCCCGCGACTTCCTTGCACAACGTGGCGTCGACAAAGCCGACGCCGACAAGGTGTGGCTGAGCATCGCGCTGCACACCACACCCGGCATACCCGAGTTCCTCGAGCCCGAGATCGCCTTGGTCACAGCGGGTGTCGAGACCGATGTGTTGGGCATCGGCCGCGATGACCTGTCTCCCGAAGCCCTCGCCGCCGTTACCGCCGCCCACCCTCGGCCGGACTTCAAGCGGCGCATCCTGGCGGCCTTCAACGAAGGCATGAAGCACCGCCCGCACAGCACCTTCGGCACCGTCAACGCAGATGTGTTGGCGCACTTCGACCCGACGTTCGCCCGCGACAACTTCGTTGACATCATCCTGGGCAACACCTGGCCCGAATAGGCGCCAGGACCCGTCCGGCCGGTATGTCGCGAATCATGGGATAGCCGTCTGAAATTGCATCGGTGCCCGAGCCGTCCCCGCCGCATACTTTCCACGTACCGCCGAAAAGGGGTGCGGCCAAACGTGTTTCGTAGCGACGACGCCGACCACGGGGCTGAGGCCCGTCGCACCAAAGACAGTTTGGAGACGACTTGCCTGAATCTCGGGGCGCTGCTGTAATACTCGGGGCCAGCATCAGCGGGCTGCTGGCCGCGCGGGTGCTCGCCGACTTCTATGAGACCGTGACCGTGGTCGAACGCGACGCCCTCCCGGACGGACCGCAGACCCGTCGCGGGGTGCCGCAGGGCGCGCAACCTCACACCCTGCCGACCCGGGCGGCAGGGATCATGGACCAGCTGTTCCCCGGCTTCCTTGACGAGCTGGCCGCCGGCGGCGCGCGCGTCTGGAACGACGGCGACCTATCACGGCACTGCTTGACCTTCGCCGGGCACCGGCTGCTTCGTTCCGGCAAAATTCCCGATCCTGAGTCCATCGTTATTCACCATGCGCACCGGCCATTTGTCGAGTGGAATTTGCGTCGCCGCGTGCGTGGCATTTCCAATGTGACGTTCCTGGATGCCCATGACGTGGTGCGGCTGACCTCGACCCCGCAGGGCGAGCGCGTGACCGGCGTCGTGCTGGCTCCGCGGGACTCCGGGGTCGAACGGACCGTCACGGCCGATCTTGTCGTGGACACCACCGGGCGAGGCTCGAGAACACCGCGGTTTCTCGAGCAGCTCGGCTATCGGCCGCCACGCGAAGACAAATTGATGGTGCACGTCACCTACGCCAGCATGCGGGTCTACGTGGCGCCGGGCACGTTGCGGGAGAACTTCATTATCGAGGCGGCCGAGCCCGGCCGTCCCGTCGCATTCGCGATGTTCGGGGGTGAAGACGACACCTACGTGCTCGCCGTGCAAACGATGGCCGGGCGGCCCGCGCCCACCGATCGCGCGGCTCTGCTCAACAGCCTGACCGACGTCGCGCCCCCGCATGCCCTGGCCGCCGCGCGGTCCTCGGAACCACTCACCGACGTCGCGCAGTACAAGTTCCCCTCCAACCGGTGGCGACGCTACGACAGGCTGGAGCGCACGCCCGGCGGCCTGATCGTGATGGGCGACGCGATGTGCAACTTCAATCCCCTTTACGGGCAGGGAATGTCGGTCGCCGCCATCGAGTCGCTGATCCTGCGTGACTGTCTCGAGGCAGGCGAACAAAGCCTCCCGCGGCGGTTCTTCGGGCTGGCCGCGAAAGAGATCGGCGTGGCATGGCGGGCCGCCCTGGCTTCCGACCTGGCGTTGCCGCAAATAGCCGGGCATCGAACGGTGTCCATGCGGCTGCGCAACGCCTACGTGGACCACGTGCTGTCCGCCGCGGAGACCGAGCCGGTGATGGTCCAGAAATTCCTGCGGATGATGAACATGGTCGACCAGCGCGGCGAGTTGTTCCATCCGTCGACGATGCTGCAAATCATCGCCAAACCCCGAAAGCGCCTATACGCAACGAGGTAAGGACACCGTGGACGCGTGTCGGATTCTGTGGGAAAGACGGCCCGAACGGCACCGGTGAATGGCCGCGCGGCACCGGAGGATGGAGCTAGTCCACGAAGGAGAAGCGATCATGGCAATCCAGTCCATCGAGACCATCGCCGGCATCGTCATCCCCGACACGGCAGTGGTCCGGGACGCAACCGACTTCATCCGCGGCGCCGAAGACGACGTGCTCTTCCACCATTCCCGGCGGGTGTTCCTGTTCGGTGCGCTGCACGGGCTCCGGCTCGGCTTGGCTCCGGACCCGGAGCTGCTGTACGTGGGCGCGATGTTCCACGACCTCGGCCTCACCGCGCGCTACGGGACGTCGACGCAGCGCTTCGAGATGGACGGCGCCGACGCGGCGCGCGACTTCCTGCTCGAGCGTGGCATCGGACAGGCCGACGCCGACAAGGTGTGGCTCGGCATCGCACTGCACTCGACGCCCGAGGTGCCCGCGCGCCTCGACCCCGTAACCGCTTTGCTGGCAGCCGGTGTCAAGACCGACGTGGTCGGCGCGGGGCTCGAGGCCCTGGACCCGGACGCCGTCGACGCGGTGACCGCCGCCCATCCCCGTCCGGACTTCAAGAACCGCATCCTGGCGGCCTTCAACGACGGCATGAAGCACCGCCCCGACACGACTTTCGGGACGATGAACGCCGACGTGCTGGCGCACTTCGACCCCACGTTCAAGCCGGGGAACATGGTCGACTTCGTTCTCAACAGCAATTGGCCCGAATAACGGAAGGGAGCGGACAAATGGAGATCCACGAGGCGCTGTACACCACCAGGATGATGCGGCGGTTGCGGCCGGACCCGGTCCCGCTGGACGTGCAGGCCCGCATCCTCGATGCGGCCGTGCGGGCACCCAACGGTGGCAACACTCAACGCTGGCACTTTGTCGCCGTCGACGATCGGCAACTCATCCACGAGTTCGGCGAGCTGTTCCGGCAGGCCCGCGCGCTCGAATACGAGAAGTTCAGCACGGGGCAGGGACCGATGGTGGTGCCGGGGCCCGGTGCGGACCTCGCCGCCCACGCCGAGACGATGCGCCGGATCAAGGGCTCCGGCAACTACCTGGCCGACCACTTCGACGAGGTTCCCCTGTTGTTGTTCGTGTTCGCGATCGACGATCTCGGCGGCGCCAACATCTACCCCGCGATCTGGAGCGCCCTGCTCGCCGCCCGGGCCGAGGGCGTCGGCGGCGTCATGACGATGGTGCTCAACAACTTCCGGGACAAGGTGAACGAGATGCTGGGCGTGCCCGTGGAGGAGGGCTGGAAGATGTCGGCCATGCTGACCCTCGGCTACCCCCTGGGTAAGTGGGGCGTGGCGGCCAATCGTCGCCCCGTGCACGAGGTTTCGTCCCGCAACCACTGGGACGCGCCGTTCGGTGTCGAGGTACCGGAGCCACTGTGGTCGCCTCGAGACGAGGCGGAGGCCCGCTTGACCGCCGTGGGCTAGGACGCGCCGAAGCGCGGCCTCCGAAATATTAACTATAGTGTGGTTATAATGAATAACGTAACTTCCGCGGATCGAAACGTCAGCGCCGTCTTGGCGCAGGTTGCTCACACGCCGCCCGGCCCGACGCTCGACGTGTTCGGCGCGACCCTCGAATTCCTCAGCTGGACAGACGAATTCTGCGTCATGCGAGGTGTGGTGCCGCCCGAAGGCGTGGTGCCACTGCACCGGCACGCGGACGCCGAGGACTTCTTCATTCTGTCCGGGCAGCAGGAGGTTTTGGTCTCCGAGGGAAGCCGGTTGGTATGGCGCACTGCTCGCACCGGTGACTACGTCCGTGTTCCAGGTGGCATTTGGCACGCGCATCGCAACCTCACCGATCGGCCGGCGGTCGACCTCATCGTCACCACGGCGCGCCTCGGCCGGTTTTTCACCGAAATCGGCCGCCCGCTCACCGACTCGCTGAAACCGCCGACAGCCGAAGACCTTGCCCACTTCGCCGCAACGTCAAGCAAGTATGGATACGAGCTGGGCACGCCCGAACAAAACGCCGCGTACGGGATCGCCGTGCCGGGCTTCCCCGGCGAGTCAGGCTAGCGGCGGTTCAACGCCCCGGCGGCCTGGGATAGCAACCACCGCTCGGTTTCATCCCAGGACCACCCGCGGTCAGCGACCAGGAGATGCCATGCCTCGTGCCCGAAGTAAAACCACAAGACGTCGATTGCCCGCGCTACCGTCATCGCCGGCGGTAGCGCCTTGAGCTTTCGCAGCCGCCCCGCGATCTGGCCGAGGGCCTGCCGATATCCCGCATCGGACTGCCGAAGGATGTCGGTTGCCGACTCATCGACGGCAGCTGCGTTTTTCATGACCTCGACGATGTCGTGATACCGCTCGTTGTCCACGCGGATTCCGTGAGCGGCGATCTTGAGGACCTCTTCGCCGGACCTGCTCTTACCAACGGCCGACAGTGTCTCCTCCACAATGGGATCTTGCATCGCCTCATCGATCAGGGTTCCCAGGATGGCGGCCTTGCCCCCAGTGCTGGCATACACGGTGGGCGGTGCCACCGATGCGCCCGCCGCGATGTCGCCCACGGTCACCTTGCCGTAGCCATGATCGAGGAACAACCCCATCGCGGTGTCGAGGATCTTTCTGCGCGTGTCCCAGGCAGACTGCGCCCGGACCGCGGACTCATAGCGGCGAGTGGGCTTTGCGGGCGTGCTTCTGTTTTCTCGTGCCATTGCTCCCCATTGGAAATGGACCATATTTAATGTAGACTACCTCTACCGAATATGACCCAGATGTGAGCGACACGCCGAGAGTGCGCGTACGACAGAGGTTGTTGAGTGGGTGGGACGGTGCGGTTAGTCGGCCGACGGGCGGAATGTGCGGTTCTCGACCAGCTAGTCGAGGCGATATTCGCCGGACAGAGCCGTGTGCTCGTCCTGCACGGCCAAGCGGGCGTCGGTAAATCGGCATTGCTGGACTACGTGAGTGCTCGGGCGTTGGGCTGCAACGTCGTTCGTGCGGCTGGTGTCCAGTCCGAAATGGAGCTGGCCTTCGCGGCGCTGCACCAATTGTGTGGGCCGATGCTCCATCTCGTGGATCGGCTACCCGAGCCGCAGTGCGATGCGCTCCGGACGGCGTTCGGCATGGTTACCGGCCCGCCGCCAGATCGGTTTCTCATCGGCCTGGCCGTGGTCGGCTTGCTGGCTGAGGGCGCCGACGAGCGGCCGCTGATTTGCCTGGTCGACGACGAACAGTGGCTCGACCGGGCCTCGGCTCAGGTACTCGCTTTCGTCGCACGGCGTCTACTGGCCGAGTCCGTCGGCCTGGTTTTCGCCGCGCGCGTGCCCGGACGGGATCTGGGCGGATTGCCGCACCTTGAGGTTGAGGGTTTGTGCGACGCCGAGGCGCGGGCGCTGCTGGACGCGGTGGTGACGGGGCCCCTTGACGCCCAGGTGCGTGATCAGATCGTCGCCGAGACGCACGGAAACCCGCTGGCACTAGTTGAGCTACCGCATGGACTCACCGTCCAACAGTTAGCCGGCGGATTCGGTCTGCCCAGTGCCGCACGGGTTTCCGGAACGGTCTTAGATAGCTTCCGGCAACGCATCGACGCCATGCCCGACGAGACTCGCAGACTGCTGCTGCTGGCCGCGGCCGAGCCAACGGGCGATGCCGCCCTGATTTGGGCGGCAGCGACGGGTCTGGGGATCGAGGACAGCGCTGCCGCGCCTGCGGTCGACGGGGGGGTGCTCGAACTCGGCGCTCGCGCGCGGTCGGCAGACCGCATCAACTCGGCGGCGACGTCGTCGTCCGGCTTGGCCGTGGCCTGCGCGAGGTGCCAGGCGCGCCGGTCGGGATCCAACAGCGGATCGGTGACCTCAGCCAGGGCTCGGTGGGCCTGCTGTCGTCGCTGCTGGGGCGCGGAATGGTACGCCGCCGAACGGGCCAGCGGGTGGCGAAACCGCGCGCGAGCGCCGAGTTCGAGCACCCCCCCGTCGACCGCAGGCGCGGCAGCGCTGTCCTCGATCCCCAGACCC
>NZ_LZKE01000018.1:0-99867 GCF_001672675.1 Mycobacterium sp. E2327 | reverse complement strand
CATCCGCGTGGAAGTTGAAGTCACCGCCATCCTGCTTGCGTGAGCGATCCGACCTTCCGATCAGTGCACGCGAAAGGATCCCCGAGATAGTGAGTGCGTACCCGATCGTCGAGTTGTCCACCGACGCGCTGCTGACCACGACCCGCTCGGTGCGCAAACGGCTCGATTTGACCAAACCTGTTCCTATCGGCCTGATTCGGGAATGCCTGGAAATCGCGGTGCAGGCGCCGACGTCCGCCAACGTGCAGAATTGGAGCTTCATCGTGGTCACCGACCCGGAGCAGCGTCGCGCGATCGCCGATGTGTACCGCCGCACATGGGACTTGATCGTCGCATCCCCTTTCGCGTGCACTGATCGGAAGGTCGGATCGCTCACGCAAGCAGGATGGCGGTGACTTCAACTTCCACGCGGATGTTGGGCCACACCAGCCCGTCGATGATGCTGAACATGGCGGCGGGCTGGTGACTGATCACGTCTCTACTCACCGCCAAGTAGGCGGACGCATTGTCACGGCTCGTAACCCATTGCCGCATGTAGACAATGTCGGTGAGCTTGGCGCCGGCCTTAACGAGCGCCCTTTCGATGTTGGCCCAGCACTGCCGGGCCTCTTCGGTGAAGTCCTCGGGCACACTGCCGTCTTCGCGCAGGCCCGGCGTGCCGGAGACGAAAATCTGTGTGCCGCCGCCACCGGATATGGCAATGGCGTCGGCGTATTTGCCGATGTGAGCGGCCACTCCAGTGTAGATCGGGGTAATCGTGGTCATCTCAAGACTCCTCGTTGGGTGTGACGTTTTTCTGGTGTGTGATGGCAACTTCGTCAACGTCTAGCGTGATGACAACTCCCCTGGACTCGTGGCCTGCGACGACGTGTGCGAGGGCGGTGGCAGCCTGATCCAGGCTGCAAGACCGCGGAATGGGCATGCTCAATCGACGGGAGGCGAGGAGTGCGGCGAGGCGGTCGAGTTGAGGCCCGTCGGAGCGGACATACACTGCGGTCACGCTGATCCCGCGGCTGGATGCAGGTAGGTCGGGTGTGATGGTGGCTAGCCGGCCGCCGTCGCCAACCGCGGTCATCGCCGTCGCGGCACCCCCGGGGGCCGCATTGGCGGCGGCGTCGATGGAGCCCTTCGCCAGCTCCCTCGCGTGGCGTGGCCACTGCGGATTGCGATAATCGATCACCTCACGGGCACCATGCTCGCGGACCCGGTCAACGCTGTGCGGGCCGGCAGTGGCGAGGACGTCAACCCCGCGCATGGCCGCCAGCTGGACGATCAGCCCGCCGGTGATTCCGCCCGCACCGTGAACGAGCAAGGTCTCTCCACCATCCAATGCCAACGCCTCGCCGACCACCTGCTCGGCGGTCAACGCCGGCACCGGAAAGATCGCTGCGGTGGCCCATGGAATTTCGGGCGCTTTATGGGCGAGCGATCCGACGGGCGCGATCAGAAGCGGCGCCCAAGTGCCTTGATCGCGCAGCGGAACAGGGTGGCACAGCACCGCATCGCCAACGCCGAATCCGCTCGGGCGGTTACCAACGGCCCTGATGACTCCAGCAGCCTCGACGCCGAGAGCGAGCGGCGGCCTCCGACCGACATCCCAACCTCCGTAGCGAACGATATTGTCCCAGTTGCCAATCCCGGCAGCACGAATGTCAATCAGGACCTCGTCGGCCGCCAGCGGTCGTGGGTCGTGCACTTCGAACGTCTGCACTTGGCCGCCTAGGGTGCGGATCCCCGCCACAAGCATGGTCACAGTGAGGCGACCGGCCATTCGTAGGTCATTGTGGTTCCTTCAAGATCAAGGTTCTACGGCTTTGATTCGCTTACGCGCTCTTCTGTGCTTTGTGCAGCCCGTTTTTCAGTAACGAGGCAAGTTCGGACTCTTGGGTGAGTAGCGGATCCCAGACCTGATTGACCGTCGGATGTGGCGCGACGGCGTGGCGGAGCAGACTGACTGGGACCTTCGCGACGATAGCCAGGGTGGCCGCTTGAACCAGTTCGGAGAACTGTGGGCCGACAAATGTCGCTCCGAGCAGCGTGTTGGTCTCGTCGTTGATGACCAATTTCGCCCATCCTTCGAACCCATCCCGGTAAAGGGCGAGGAATGACACCGCGTCGGGGTAATGGGCAGTTCGCGTCCGCACCGCGAACCCTTCTGCTTTGGCCAGACTTTCGGTGCGGCCCACCCAGGCCACTTGGGGATCAGTGTGGATAACCTGCGCAAGGCTGCCGGCATCTCGGACAGTCAGCTCGTTCTCGGATAGTTCTCGCCCCGCTGCCCGGGCCGTGATGATGTCGGCCACGACACGGCCGTGGTATGTGGAGATATGAGACAGCCGGGCACGACCGGTGGTATCTCCGAGAGCGTATAGCCAGCCGCCTGTGACGCCGACGGCCTGGAGATGGTCGTTCACAGAAACGATCCCGCCGGCCGGCAGGCCAATGGTTTCCAGTCCGATGTTGTCGGTGTTGTTGCGCCGTCCGGTGGCCAGGACGACCTCGTCTACCTCGATGGTCTGGCGTTGAAAAGTAGCGGTGACGGGACCGCCTGCGATGGGGCGGGCTACCGCCGACAACTCTGTCTCAAAGTGAATCTTGACGCCTTTGTTGCGCAGTGACTGCGTGACCAGTTCACGAGCTTCGGGTTCGCAGTTGGCAAGCAGGGTGTTCTCCCGCACCAAAAGTGTTACTGCTGAACCCAAACCGCGCAGGATCGTCGCGAACTCGACGGCGACGGGGCCGCCGCCCACCACCAGCGCGCGAGGCGGCACCTGCGTCATGGTCGTCAAGTCCCGATTGGTCCACGGGCGTGCTCGCGCCAACCCGGGTATCTCCGGCACGTTCGGACGGGTTCCGGTGGCCAGCACGACCGCGTGGCGTGCGGTCAAGACGGTTTCGGTGGTGTCCCCCAGGGCATAGGCCACGCGCACTGTTCGTTGGCCGCTCAGCCGGCCGAACCCATGAAACACTGCTACCCCGGCATGCTGCAACGATGCTGTGCGCTCTTGGTCGGAGAGGTGTTCAATGAGCGCGTCGCGTTTCGCGAAGACGGCCGCAAGGTCGAGTCCTTGCTCCGGAATAATCTCTCGCACACCAGGAACCGCCTTGGCGAGATTGAATACCTCGATCGGGCGCAGCAATGTTTTGCTCGGGTTGCAGCCCCAGTAATGACACTCTCCACCGACCAGACGATCCTCCACGAGAGCTACCGAGAGGCCCACCGACGCAAGCTTCCGCACGGCGGCCACACCGCCCACCCCGCCACCTAGAACGATGACGTCAAAGTCTTTGCTTGCTTTCATTTACCTCTCACCAACGTCTTTCGCTGTCGACGCGACGGTCACCGGCTGGCATCGTCATCCGTGGTAAGCGGCCCGTCTCCGGTATCGAGCAGGAAGACCGCCAGTAATTCAGCCGGTTCGGTGGCGCTCGCATTTTCACTGATCGTGTGGTGCGCCCCGGGGATCTCCTGCCACGTCTCACCGGCGTGGTAGACGCGTGCGGGCTCACCTTCGACCTGGCTGCGGATCGCTCCGGAGATCACGTACGCCATGATGAACGCCGATTTTGCGTGGTGGTGCGCCCCGCTTTTTGCTCCGGGCGGATAACTGACAGTCACTGCTTCAAGTGATTTGCCCGGAACATTGGTCGGCTGATTGAAGACGGGGCGAACCACCGGCTTTTGATCGGAACCCTCTGGCATCGGCTCGGCGTGGGCCCCGGGCGCGAGCATCATCGCGGCTGTCAATGCGACGAGTGGAATTTTCAGGGCCATTTTGCTGCCTTCTTTCAGTCTTCGGCCACGCGAAGGATCGTCTTGCCGGGGATGCGTTTGCCGGGAACGAAAGCGGCGGCGGCTTCGGCGAGCGGCAGCACGGCGCCGACCACGGGCTTAAGCCGTCCATCCCGGACCCGCGCGGCGAGGCCGGCGAGCTGGACCCGGTCCGCCTCCACCAGGAAAAAGATCGCGCGGCCGTCCCGTGGCTGGGTCTTCGGCGGCTCGGCAACGGTGACGAGCGTTCCGCCGGCCCGGACCAGAGCGGCCGATCGGGCGAGGATGTCTCCGCCGATCACATCGAATACCACGTCGACTTCGCCCGCGTCTTCGAGCTTTTCAGTCTCCAAGTCGAGGAAGGTGTGGGCGCCGAGCTCCAACGCCCGGTCTCGGTCTGCGGTCCGGCCGGTACCGATGATCCGTGCACCGACCTCGCGAGCGAGCTGCACCGCGATCGACCCGACCCCTCCCGCGGCCCCGTGGATCAGGACCGTTTGTCCGGCCGCCAGGCGACCGTGGTCGAATAGACCTTGCCAGGCGGCCAATCCAGAGATCGGCAACGCGGCGGCGGTGGTGTGGTCGATGTCCATCGGCAGCGGTGCGAGATTGCGGGCTTCCATGGCGGTGTATTCCGCCAGCGAGCCGTTGCGCGCCCAGTCGGCGAGCCCGAACACCCGCTGACCGACGGTCAAAAGCGTGGTGCCGTAACCCAACTCCACCACGACACCCGACAGCTCGTGGCCGGGCACACTCGGTGTCCGGTCATGACCTGCCCGGTCGATCCAAGTGTGTGGCCAGTCAAGCTCCCCGGGTGTGAAACCCGCGGCGTGTACCCGAACAATGACGTCGTTGTCGGCCGCCTGGGGGTAAGGCAGGTCGCTCAGCGATAGGCCAGCGACACCGGCGTCGCGATCTGAAACAGTGATGGCTTGCATTACAGGTCCTCTCTGATAAGGGTTTTGGTTGCAGGGTCGGGCGCGGGTTGCGGCTGCACGCTAACGAGCTCGAGGCCTAGGTCACGGACCCGGTCGAGCAGTCCGTAAAGTTGTGACTGATCACGGATTTCACCCGTGAACACGCTTTCGGTCGAACCGGCCTCGAGGCGCATCCCTTCTAATGCGGACCCGAGCCGCTCGGTGAGGCGGCCTCGAATGCAGATCTGGTAAATCGTCGACTGCACTTCAGCCTCCGCTCGCCAACTTCCAAATCAGCATTTACCGACGTAGGGTGAATGGTCATCACCCGTCGAGCTAATTCACCCGGGTGAGTGCGGCGGCATCGCTGGAGTATGGAAAGGCATACGGACGCGAACATCCCCGGCCGGGATCTGTGGTGGCGACCTTCTGCAATCGATTCATTATCCGGTCGCATCGCGAATGAACTGGCCAATCTGGCGTAGCGAGCGCGTGGCCTCGGGAATGATCGGCGCCGCGAATTGGAACACGTGGATTTGGCCCGGCCATATCTGCACCTCGACCTGAACACCGGCTGCGGCCAGCCGCTGGGCGGCCAGCTGCGCGTCATGGAGCAGCACCTCGCAGCCGGACACATGGATCAAGGTCGGTGGCAGGCCGGGTCGGATGTGATCGAGTGGTTCGTAGAGCGCGTCGGGAAGCCCCTTGGCGCGGCGCTGAGCTCCAGCGCGAGCGATTAATCCGTGCAAGGCGTCGAACGCTCTGGGCGGAAACATCGCATCCGAGCCGATGTTGGGGTGGGTCGTTTTGCGCGGCGTGGACAGTCGCAGCAGCGGTGACATTGCCACCAGCGCGGCAGGCTGTTCACCGCACTCGAGCAGGCGTTCGGAGAGCGCAAGCGCCAGATAACCACCGGCGGAGTCGCCCGCCAGCACGATCTGATCAGGCTGATAGCCCTGCCGGCGCAACCAGGAGTAGCCGTCGTAGCAGTCATCGACCGCATCGCTGACCGAATGTTTGGGAATCTTGCGATAGTTGGGCACCAGTACGGGGCTGTCGGCGAAACGCGACAGCATGGTCACCAGTCGCCCGTGCGAGTAAGCGCCGCAGGTCAGGAACGCCCCGCCGTGCAAATACAGCACAACCCGGCGGGTACCGTCGGCCGGTAGCACTCCCGCGGCGCGGACGAGCTGCGCGGTGCAATGCGCCAGGCCGATGCCGTCGCGTACCGTGCCCGGTGCCGGCGGGATGGCGCGTGCGGCGAATTCCACTGCGCCCCAAGGCCAGGGCACCGATGGCAGGCAGCAGCCCACGCTCAACGCAGGGCGGATCGTCAGCCGGGCACCGAGCGAGGCGATGCGCCCGGCCATGCTCGGGCCGTCCTGAGTGACGTCAACGACGGCACCGGCGCGGACCGGATACTCCCGTGAACCCGATACACTGGCGAATGAGCTCATGCCATCACTTCCATGTCGGGTCCATCAGTTCCCCTGCACCCCCAACACATTCGCGCACCATCAGATTCGAAACCGGTGGCAGGCTCCCGTCTCGGGCAGCGCGGCTCTGTGACGGCCCGGTGGTCATACCGCTTGCGGAGCGCCGCTCGTCGCCGCGCTCCCACCTTGTGGCGTCGGCGGTCCGCGTAGGCGGTCAGCCCGGCCGCCACCGTTGCTCCCGCACAAATGGCGGCGCTGGCGCCGAAATCGCTTAGCTGACCAACGGTTAACGTGAGGACGGTGTAATCGCCGGAAACTACCGCCACAAATAGCCAGGCCACGCGTAGTCGGTTCATGGTGTCAGGCCCCCGGGCCCGATCGTGCGCACGGTGAAGACGCTGCGCAGGAATCCAGTGGGGCGCCCGCAGGTGGAGCAATGCGGGCGGGCGCCGCATCGGGATGCCATCTCGCTCTTGCCGCTTACGTAATCCGCGATGGCCTGATGCAAAGCAGCCAAGCAGGCTTGACAGAGCGTCTCAACGAGATCGCCGTCTGGGGTTAGTCCTGTCTGGTCACATCCGTCGATGGCGTGTATCTCGGCTACGGCCACTGCCGGCGCACCACAGGCATTGCCGGTCGACACCCGCTGGGCACTGCAAATGGCCTGCAGCGCTTGAAGTTGATCCTCGATCGCCGGTATGGCGTCCATCGGGGTGCCTCCTTTCCGACGCGTCCAAAGCCGGGCAGAGGCGGCCGCGTCCCGCATTCGATCCAGCAGCCACGGTGTTCGCGCGGTCCCGGAGCCGTATTCGGCAGTCGATCGTTGAAATTGGCGAGGCTTCATTTGGTTTTCTCCAATTTGTGGCGATGGGTTCCGCGGTAATCAACGCAGCAAGGTTGTCCACCGTCATCGCGACCCGTTGCTCGCTAATGCGGCCCCGAACACAGAGCCGGTACATGATCGGCTCCACATACCCTCCGCTCGCGATCCCATAAGCCAGCATTCGTTGAGGTGGGATGAGTGGTCATCACCCGGCGAACTGATTCACCCGGGCGATTTGGCGAATATCGCGAGCACCGATTAAGGAAGGAGCGCCGAGAAACCGGGGCGAAGGCGATTCACTCGATAGTGACGATGGCCGCGTGACTACCGCAGGACGCGGGTATTAGCGGCACTAACGTAAATGCGAAATACGTTGGAATACCACGTGATACACCTACGCAAAATGCACTATGCACACCCGTGAGTGTCAATGTCGACGGGCGCTCGGCTGTTGTGATTAGCGAGGGCGCTGGCGCGTCCGACTACCTGCGTGGGCGGCGTCCCACTGCGCATCGATGCGGCTCACGCGGCGAAGCTCCATGACGAGCCGCTGCGCTCCCGCGATCACGCCAAGAACGGCGATGAGCGCCGTGGTGGGCAGCCATTCGTAATGTCGATACGCGGCTTCTGTGGCGGTGCTAATGAGCCCAAATGTCGCTACTACCAGCAGGATCAACCCCGGCCAGAAGAAGTTGTCCTTTACCGTGATACCTGCGTGCGGTTGCGTGGTCCGACAGTGATCCGTCGGATCGTCATGTGTGTCTCCCATCGCCGCTCCCTCCGTCGTCCTCATACGAGATATCGAATTCCATCCATGGCGGACCCGCACGAACTACAGCATCTCGTCGCGGATCACCGATACATCGGTGAGTGCCGGACGGTTTTGTTAGGTCGAGTCGGCCCGGCCGCGGATAAGGAGCTCGGGCAGCGTCACCCCTATCGTCGTCACGAGCCACACCACCGTCGTCGTGGCCAGGCAGGATGGCATACCGTCGATGGTGATTCCGTGCGCCAATATCGACACAAGGATCAACGCGACGATCGTCAATGCCAAGCTGGTGCCCCCAAGGAGCAGCGACGCGTACTCACGGGGCAACTTCAAGATCGCTAAGGACAAGATCCCCTGCATTACGGCGAACGCCAGCACGGCGATGATGAACCCCGGTACCGACAACGAAACTCCGGGAACAATCCACGCCGCAACCAGCAGTCCAATCCCCCACGATGCCAGGAGCACAATTACCCACCGCAGGATTTGCCTCATGGCAATAAGCGGAAGTCCTGGGGCCGGGGACGCGTCCAGGCTTGGTGGGCGCCGACCTCGTTTCGGGATTGTGAATTGCCAGTCATCGAGGTTGATGTGCGCCATCGCTGGGTCCCTTTCCCGGATTTCTTCACCTGCTACGCCGTGCTGACTTTGGTTGTGTAGCGCCGAAACAATCGGTCATTTCCGCACATGTCTGTCGGAAGTCAAGCCTGGTCCGCCGCGGGGTGAGCTGTCTTCATCCCACAACGCCAATCACCCGGGTGAGTGAGGACACTCCGAGGCCGCGGCATCGCATGCTCCCGGACCGGCCGCAAAGCGGTGTGCCGTCAAGGTCAATCTGAAGTGTTGCGTCTCCCGCGGGCGCGATGGAACAGTCATCTATTTGACGTTTTCCAGCGCTTCAGGACGCCCAGCGCGAATCACCCGGGGGAACAGACCGTTGGGGTGATGACGATTCACCCCGCGCGCGGGCATCCTCATCGAGGAGCAGATGCCCCGGGTTCATGAGCACACAGCGGGCGCAGCCTAGTCCCCCGCCAGGTGCGAGTGGATCGGAAGCATAAAGACGGGTGGCCCGGCCGCCGTCAGGGAGCCCGGGAAGGACTACGACATGCGCGGCGCGATGGCCGACTTCAGCCACACCAGACCTTCCGAGCCGGTGCTTTCGAAAGGACGGCGATGACTGAGGCTTATGTTTTGGGCGGCGTACGAACCCCGTTCACTCGCTATGGCGGCACGCTGTCCGGTATTCGGGCCGATGACCTGCTGGGAATGACGATGAAGGGTGCCTGCGACCGGCTGGGTGTGCCGCTGGATGCCGTGGAGGACATCGTGGCGGGTTGCGTGAACCCCGCTCACGAGGGCATGGGCGACGTCGCCCGCTGGGCGGCGTTGTCTGCGGGATTTCCTGACACCGCGGCCGGGGCCACCATGAACAGATTTTGCGGATCATCACTAAGCGCCGCGGTGACCATCAGCCATGCGATCAAGGCCGGCGACCTCGGCCTGGGTATCGCCTGCGGAGTCGAGTCGATGTCTCGATCGGGGTGGGCGTTGATGAAGGGCGAGGCCGCCTTCAGTCCCCGAGGCCCGGTTGTCATGCTCGACACTATGTGGAGCGGTGCTGGAGGACCGCCCAACACGGTATTGCTGGCCCGCAACGCTTACATCACCATGATCGAGACCGCGCAAAATGTCGCCGACCGCTACGCACTGAACCGGGAGGAGATCGACGCCTTCGCACTGCGCTCCCAGCGACATGCCCGGGCCGCCCGTGATCGAGGTCGGCTAGCCAAAGAGATTATGCCCGTGACGATCCCAGCGACCAAGAAGACACCTGCGCGCCTAGCAGAACATGACGAGTTCATCCGCGATGACACCACCGCTGAGGTGCTGGCGGCCTTACCGGCGCAGCCCGGTACGACTCAAATGACGGCGGCCAATTCCTCGCCGTTAAGCGATGGTGCCAGTGCCGTTGTCATCGCTTCCGGGGAGCGAGCCAGGGAACTCGGCATCGAACCGTTGGCCCGCGTGGTATCGAGCGCGGTCTATGGCATCGACCCCCTCATTATGGGCGTGGCCCCTGCATGGGCGATCCCGGCCGCGATCCGCCGGGCTGAGCTTGTCCCCGAGCAGATCGACGTGTGGGAGGTGCACGAGGCATTCAGCGCCCAGGCGCTCGGCGTGCTGCGGGAATTGCCAAACCAGCTAGATGGTTTCGTGGTTCCCGATGACAAGCTGACACCCAATGGCGGCGCGGTAGCGATCGGACATCCGTTCGGGGCTACCGGAACTCGTTATTTGTTGACGTTGGCGATCGAATTGCGTGAAAGAGGTGCCCGTTACGGGGTGATTGGAATCTGCATCGGCTCGGGGCAGGCCGTAGCGATGGTCCTGGAAAGCGTTGCTGCAGAATAGAATCAGATGCGTTCGCCCTGGGGCTGATCAGGACGCGTCTTATCGAAACGACACCCACGACTCTACTGAGGCTTCTATGGATCATTTCGATGTCGCCATCCTCACGGGGCACGCCATCAACCTATGACGCGACACCGAACCACGCTCGCATGCCATGCCGACCCGCGATCACCGAACGCCGGCCCGCACGACAGAGCACCACCGAGTGATGCGGTCCGCGGGCCGGGTTCGTGATGTCATCGTCGCCGGGTCAGGCCCCGCCGGCTACACCGCGGCGATTTACGCCGCGCGAGCCGGGCTTGACACCCTCGTGGTGGAGGGCGTAATGCCTGGCGGTGCACTGGTGGCCGCCGGGTCGGTGGACAACTATCCCGGTATCGGCCCGTCCGTGTGCGGACCCGTCCTGGTGGCTGCGATGCGCGACCAGGCACAGCGCTTCGGCGCCGAATTTCACCAAGGCGACGTCGACCGATTCGTTCTGCACGATGCGGTGAAGACCATCGCCATACGCGACGAACGACACCACGCCCGCGCCCTGATCCTCGCGATGGGTCCCATCAACCGTCCGCTCAATGTGCCTGGCGAGCGCGACCTGTTGGGCCGCGGGCTCAGTACCAGCGCCAAACGCGATGGTGCGGAGTACACCGGTTACGAGGTCGCCGTCATCGGTGGTGGCGACGCCGCGGCCGAAGAGGCGCTCTATCTCGCACCGCTGGTCCGCCACGTGACCCTCGTCCACCATCGTCCCCGGCTCCGGGCATCGGCAATTGGCGTCGCTCGGCTACGCGCTCATCCCAACATCACGGTCCTGATGTCCACTGAAGTGCTAGCCGTCCTCGGCAGACACCATGTCACCGGGTTGCGGGTGCGCGACACGCATAGCACAGCCTTCTACGACATCGACGTTGCCGCGGTGTTCATCGCCGTCGGACAAAGGCCTCGCTCGGACCTATTGAAGGGACTTATCGGCCTCGATACCCAGGGCTACGTTCTAACCCGTGCGGATAGTAACCACACCTCAGTGGACGGCGTATTCGCCGCCGGTGCCCTGATCGACCGACGCTACCGCCAAGCGATAACCGCTGCAGCCACCGGCTGTGCTGCTGCACTCGACGCCCAGCGTTGGATCACCGAATCACACCCCACGCCGCAATGGACTGACAGACGCACTTAAACGTGAAATCGACTTGGCCGCTTGTTAACTCGTACATCATGCCGATGACCCTTCCCATCCGTTGAAAGAATGGAGATAGCGCCTTTGGCTTCGAAGATCGCCAGGTGAATACAATCGGGGCTTTCGTGTCCGTGCTGTCGCAGTACAGCCTGCAGATCGGCATTGGTTAGTCCGCATCGGCGCAGGTTGCGTCGGTCGACATGTCCGTTGCGGATCAGCACTTTGAGAGGCGGATCGATGAAGCGCCGAATCGCCGGAATGAAGCGCAATCTGGCTAGTACCGCGTGGGCGAGAAGAAGGCTGATGAGCGCCGCGGTTGCGCTGAGCCACGAGCTATCGCTGGCTGTTGCAGCCCGACCGACGATGGCTCCGGCCGCCACCGCAGCGATCCAGTCGAACGGCGCGAATTCGGCGAGGGTACGGCGCTCCATGAACCGAAACAGGATCGCAGCCGTGAGGAATAGCGCCGAGGCTTTGATAGCGGCATCGAGGGAACCGAGCGGGTCGCCGATCAGAGCATGAAATAGTCGGTCCACGCCCCTCCGTTCAAGGGTGAGTCGTTTCGCGGCGCCAGGGCGTCGGTGCCTCGGGGCGGCGCTCAGCGATATCGTGCCTACTTGCCGCCGCGTCCCACGATGGCGACGACCTCGATCTCGACGCGCTGGTTGGGCAGCGCGAGCGCCTCGACGCCCACCGCCGTCCACAACGGGAGACTCTCGCCGAACCGCGCGCGGAGTTGGTCCACCATCACCGACATGTGTTCGTCACCAATGGATTCGACGACCGTCGGGACATGGTAGGAGCGAATGTTCACGACGTCGTGCCAGCTGGCGCCGGCCTCGGCGAGGGTCTTTTCGACGTTGTCGCAGGCCTGGACTATCTCCTCCTCCAGAGATGCGCACGACAAGGTGAAATCCACGTCCCAGCCTCCTTGGCCGGAGATCTCGATGCGTTCGCCGATTCGTAGAGCTTGGCGGTAGTGGTTGCGGTTACGGGCGATCTCGCCGTATCCGGGGGTGTCGAAGAACTCGGGTTTGGCCATGCCACGGCTTCCTCTCGTCATTGATTGTTGCGGCCCAAGGCTGTTGTTCTGCTTGTCCGAGAAGCACGGCCGGTCCCCGGGGGCCCGCAGCTCAGATCAACGACAACTATCGGTGGGCATGGGGTGAGATGTCTTCATCCCGCTGGGCAATTCACCCGGGTGGAGACCTCGGTTCTCATTGCCTCCCGGTGTGGTTGAAGTTTCGTCTCTGATGGTGGCGATGGCCGCTGCGTCCTCCACCGCGACTCGGTTTGCGGCGCGGAGTACAGCGCACACGTCGTCGGCGGGTATGACCGCGGCGCCGGAGGCATCGGCGAAGACGTAGTCGCCGGGCCGGACCGCCACCCAGGCGACCACGACCGGACGGTTCGCCTCGTACGGGGTCACGATGTCGCCACCCCGTCGCGTCGTTTCGCCTCGGCAATAGATGGCGAGCTCGTAGCGTTCGAGTTCGGCGAAGTCGCGCGGCCGTCCGTCGGCGAGAATGCCTGCGAACCGATGGTTTCGGACACGCGACAGCTTTGTCCCCCCGCCCAATGACGCATCGGTGCAGCCGTTGCTGGCCAGGACCAGCACGCGCCCGTCGGCGCCGCCTTCGATGGCGTCGTAGAACAACGTCTTGAAGTTGTAGCGCTCGGGCGGGAGAGCGGCCCGGCACGCGGGGAAGTAGGAGAGGGTCACGGCGGGGCCGAAGAGCCGGCGACCGGGAGTGGGACTCACCAGGTCGAGAAGATGACACCGATGTCGGTGCCGTCGCCCCATGGCGTCCACGATGTCGGCGGTACGCACGCGACTGGCGAGCGCTTCGAGGGATTCCATCAGGGCGCCGAGATCGGAACACGCCAGGACCGGGCGCCGCGGAAGTCGAGCCACACATCGGTGGGCGTGCGCACCAGTCGGGCCAGGACATCTCCGCAGCATGGGCAGCGCACCACGATGCCGGGCCCGCGGTGATAGACGTGGCTCTCGGCGAATGTCCTGGCGCAACCGCATTTTCCGCAAGTCAACGTCGCGGTGGTGACATCGAAGCCCAGCACTTCTGCGAAGGCGCCCGCGACCGCGTTACCGTCGACGTGCGTTGGTTCGGTCATTGCCCCTCGCTTCTGAATTAGTTACTCGGCCCGAACCGCTCGGTCCGGATGGCTGACGGCGGATGCCCCTGCGCGATCAGCTTCGCGGTCACCGATTCCACGAATCCCGTTGGACCGCAGACATAGACGCGCGTACCGGCGGCGGGCGCCCAATCCGTCGAAGCGAGGTCAGCGCCACGGACTCGACCGGGCCGCCGGGCGGACTGCGGCGGGGCCACGCGAGTGTAGACCAGCACAACCTGCAACCAGCCACATTCGCGCTCGAGCCGGCCAAGCTCTTGGGCGTAGTACACGTCGTCGGGACTGCGCACCGAATAGACCAGCCGAAACTCGGCGCTGCCCGCCGCTACCCGCTGACGCAGCATGGCCATCAACGGGACGATCCCCGATCCGCCGCCGACGAGCAGAAGCCGAGCCTTGTCGTCAGGCCGCCAGACGAACCAGCCGCCGATGGGTCCTCGAAGTTCGATCTCTTCCCCGACGGGCAGTCCGGTGAGGTAGGGCGAGACTTCCCCGTCGGGAATCTGCTGCACGGTGAGCTCGATGCGCTCACCGTCGGGTGGTCTGCTCAGTGAATAGCTGCGTTGCGCGCTGTAGCCGTCCTCAGCGGTCAGCTTGAGATCAATGTGCTGGCCGGCCAAGTGCCCGCCCCAGCCCGGCACGGTCAGCGCGATCGTTTGCGCCGAGTCGGTCTCGGGTTCAGACTGCACCACACGCGCGACCCGCCAGCGCAACTTCGATTCCAGGTGGACGTCCACAGGCGTCGTCAATCCCCCGCGTAGCGCTGTTCTCGCCAAGGGTCGCCGTAGTTGTGGTAGCCGAACCGCTCCCAGAATCCCGGTGCGTCACTGTCGCGCAGCTCAATGGATTTCACCCACTTCGCGGACTTCCAGAAATATAGGTGCGGCACCAGCAACCGCGCCGGCCCTCCGTGCACCGCGCTAAGAGGTGCGCCCTGGTACGCGTAGACGATCCACGCCTTCCCGCCGAGAAGGTCGCCCAACGGAAGATTCGTGGTGTAGCCGCCGTAGGAACCGACCAGTGCGAATCCGGCAGTGGTGTTGATTGATTCGAAGAGCGTGTCCACAGAGACGCCTTCCCACTCGGTATCCAGTTTGGACCACGTGGTTACGCAGTGGATGTCCACATTGAGTCGCTCGCTGGGCAGGAGCTTGAGCTGGGCCCAGGTCCAAGAGTATTCGGCACCGAGCTCGTTGCGAATCGTGAATCGCCAGTCATCGAGATTGATCCGCGGAGTCGGTCCTGCTTGCAGGACAGGGAAGTCCGCGGTCAAATGCTGGCCGGGCGGTAGCTCACGGGCCGGCTCACCGCGTCGTCCACGAAAGCCTTTGTTGACGATACTCATTGGTGCTCCGTTTGATGGTGGTGATCATCGCGAACAAGTCCGGCGTTGGATGTGTAGCTGAAATGAGAGGCGGGAACTGCCGCTGCCGCCTTCGGCAGATGGACGACTTCGCTTGCCGTGAATTGCGCGTCGGCACCGCAAGCGAATCCCATCGACAACACCGTGCGCGGGAAGAAGACGTCGGTGAGATATGCGAGTGCGACCGCCCAGCGGTTGACGAGGCGCGGAAGTGCGTAGAGGTGGTAGGTACGGGCGACAAACTTTGCGGGATAGCCCGACAGGTGCACGCCTAGCGGGTTGGCGACGGCGTAGCGCGGACCCAAGTCGACGACCATACCCTTGTCGCTATGATGGTAGTCCCTCCGCTCGCCGTAGCCGAGACTTGCAGCGACGTTGTGGGCCAACGTCTTACCTTGTCGGATCGCGTGCTGGGCGGTGGACGGGGCGATCTTGCCGGGCTGAGTTAGGTCCGGAACGGCGGCGGCATCACCCGCGGCAAATACGTCAGGGTAACCTGGTACCTGCAGATCGGTCTGCACCTTCAGTCGGCCCCGCTCGGTTTCCAAGCCCAGCGTGGCGACCAGCGGTGACGGGGCCACGCCAGCTACCCACGCTACCGTGTAAGTGTCGATGCGCGAATCATCGGTGAGCACAACATGATCAGCGTGAACCTCCTTGAGGGTCGTGCCCAACCGCACATCGATTCCGCGAGAGCGCAGCACACGCATTGCCGCGTCGCCGAGCTTCTGCCCCAGCTCGGGCATGACATGGTCGGCCAAGTCCAGCAGCACAAACCGCACCGAGGCCCGATCGAAGCCCATTTGCTTCGCCGCCGCATCGGCGAGCGCTCGCAGCTGCGCCGTCAACTCTGAACCCGAATACGACGCACCGACAACGACAATCGTGCGTCGCGCGGCCGCACGCGCCTCGTTTTCGTCGACGTGAGCGAGTTCCAACTGCTCGATCACTCGATCGCGCAGATACAGCGCCTCGGCCGTCGACTTCAGCCCGTGCGCGTGGGTGGCCAAACCGGGCGTATCGAACAGCCGTGTCACCGAGCCGGGTGCTAAGACCAGCCGATCCCATGACAGCGTCCCTACGTGGCCCTCCGGATCGGTGAACGAGAGGCTACGCCGGTCGAAGTCAACGCTATCGACCCGGCCGCGCACCGCCTGCACGCCCTTGAGCGTTCCGGCCAGCGGAACACAGACAAACCGCGGGTCGACCAGCCCACCGGCCACATCAGCCAGCAGTGGCGTGTACTGCAGGTAATCGACCGGCGAAACAATGGTCACCCTCACATCCGAGGCACGCGCCCTGTCTAACCGCCGGGCCAGGCGGCGCGCGCACTCGTAAGCGGCGAACCCGCTGCCGACGATCACAACTGAGGTGTCCGGTTTCGCCTTTGGGGGTTGACGGTGGGCTGGGACCGCCTTCATATCTTTTCTCCTGTGCGGCATTTGGGTATCGACGTGGTGTCAGCGATCGATCGCAAGAGGTAGTGGTGTTCCTTGGTGGCCACGCGTCCTGCACCGCGACGTGGTAGACGGCTGCGGAGATATCCAGCACAGCATCTCCCGACCCTGTCCATCTGTCATTACTCCTCAGCACCATTCACCCGGGTGATAATGCTTAACCTGGGATCCCGCCACATCGAAGTCCGACGATGGCAATCGCTCGTCGATCGGCGCGATGCGCCATCAACCGCCACCGGAGCCACCGAGCCCTGGTTGGTTTGATTAGTTCGTGCATCAGTTCAGATCATCGCGGGCTATGAGCCGGCGGGCCGCCTCAGTGATCGAGCCCGAGAGCGACGGATAGACCGCAAGCATCTGCGCCAGATCGGCAAAATGCCCGTGCAGTCCCCCGCAGCGTAAATGCCCGCGACGTGTGTCCGCGATACCCGGTCGACACCAATGTAGTTGCCGGGTCCGGGTTCGATGCCCACGCGCTGTAGACCTAGCCGGCCGGTGTTGGGCACCGACCCAACCGTCATCAATGCGTCGGGTCACCACAGCTCAAGTGTCTTCATCGACGACGATATGCATGGCGGCTTCTTCCGCCGATGCAGCGCCGCCGTCAATGCCGACGTCGTGGGCCAGGTAGTCCGTCCCTGGATCCGTCGGGTCGACGGCGAAGGCGACAAGCCGACCTGCGCGCATGTCGCCGACCTGATCGTCGATTAGCTCACCATCGCTGTCGGCGCTATCGCCGATTCCGTCGCCATCCGACTGATCGGTCACGTCGGGCACCTCGCGGGCCAGTCGGCGGGCCAGACTTTCATGGGTCCGCGCTTCCCTCGTCGTGAGACCCCACGCCAGGAGTTCACGCGGGCGTTCCGGCGGTGAGTAGCCCTCGTCGAAGTCGATGCCAGTCTGTTCTGAGTCCAGGCTTTCTTCCGGTTCGAGCAGGTGGGCCTGCACATCATCGAATTCAGAAATCCCCATCAGCGCCGCCTCCATTCCGTATCTCCAAAAGGTCACGCTCGCGCAGCGAAGGCCGTCTATGGCCGCTCGGTCGTTGTCTCAGCCGAGCGCCTCAACAAGGTCGCGGCAGGCTCGTTCACAGCGACGGCATACGTCGGCGCACACGCGGCAATGCTCATGTTTGGGCGCATGCTTGTCGCATTCGTCTGCGCTCGTCTTACAGGAGATGGCGCACGTTTGGAGCACCGTTGTTGTCAGGTTGGCGTCGTAGCCTGTGTGCCGGGACAGGACGCGGCCGGTTGTGGCGCAGACATCCGAGCAGTCAAGGCAAGTACGGATGCATTTAGTTAAGTGATTGACGTCGTCTTCACTGAGGCAGGCGTCTGCACACGCGGTGCAGGCTTGGTCACATTCGATACAGGCCTCGATGCATGCGACCAGCTTGGCCCAGTCGATGCGACCTAGGTCTCGTGGATAGGTCTCAAGCATTCTCCTGGCGGCGCTCACCATGTTCTCCTTGCTCGGGGCGATGGTTATCCCACACACACAACAGAACACGCTGCGCGGGCGTAGACGTTAAGAGCATGGCGCGCAAAGGGGTGAACTGTCGTCGCCCACCCCCGTGACTCACCCGGGTGGTTGACGACAGAAGAATCGTCAAAACCGGTCGATCGGATCGGCAAGTTCACCGCAGCAGTCGATGTGAACCGTTCGGCGTCGAGTTCGCGAATGGCGTTCTGCGACGACGCGCCGGTCCTCATGTCGACACCTCGCCCGGTGAGAGCGATTCACTTGGACTTCAACAGTTTTTGTCATCGACGGCCCCACATACAAAGTGGGCAGGTGAGTTGCCACGACCTCGACGACCGGGCCGATCGCCGAGGTCGACCGCGAAGCGCAGCCGCCAGCATGTCGTCGGTGCCGAGGGCACTGCGCTCACCCGGACGAATTGCGCCAACGGGTGATGACCACTCACCCTGCGCTGGTGAACGCTGGCACCAGACGGCGAGCGGAGGGTCTGTGGAGGCAAGGAAATACCGTACCTGCGGTAATAGCTGCGCGAGGCGGGAATCGGTCCAAGAGGCAACGGCGCCGGACGGCTCGTTGAGCGCTGAATTTGAAAGGGCCCTCATCCCGCTCCTCGAGCCTCTCTACCGGCAAGCTCTTCGGATGACCTCCAATCGAACGGATGCGGAGGATCTGGTGCAAGAAACGGTGCTCAACGCTTATGCCGGTCTGCGGACATTCGAGCCAGGAACGAACCTCGCAGCTTGGCTGCGGCGAATCATGACCAACGCCTATATCAGCAGTTATCGGAGGCAAAAGCGCCGTCCCATGCAACATCCGGTTGGCGAGATCACCGATCGACAGCTAGTGGCCAGTGCCCCGCGCAGTCCCGCGGGCCTACAGTCGGCCGAAGACCAGGCGCTCGAATTGCTGCTAGACCCGTACCTCAAGAAGGCAATGATGGTCTTACCTGAGCACTTTCGCATCACTGTCTATTTCGCTGACATAGCGGGATACTCCTACAAAGAGATCGCCGCCATGACAGGCACCCGTCAAGGAACGGTAGGTTCGAGGCTCACCCGCGGACGAAAACAATTGCGCGATTTATTACTCGACTCGCCAGTCGACCATGCCGCCAGGACAATCGATAAGGCCCCGAGCCGGGGACCCCGACGGCGTGCAATTGTTAGCGACGCCATGCTCAGTGGAGATCATTCACCGGGCGATGATCGCTGACGGTCCTGGTCCCTGGGACAGCCTAGCCCCAATACAGTACCGCCGGACGTTCGTCAGAGGACCTCGCAACTTGGTCCTCATAGCGCCAATAACTGTGCATGGCAACCGAAGTTGCCAGTATGGCTATGGCAGGCGCGCCACTACCTGCGCTCCGCCAGCACCGCCGCCATCCCGCCTAGCGCGGACGCAGCCGCTCGCAGCTCCTCCTTGTTTGTTAGATCGAGTCTCTGCCTCACTCGTACACACTCCAGTGGCAGCTATCGCTTATTCGCTCGTGTGCGCACGAAGTGGGCCTCACTCCGCATGCGGTCGATCATGTGTGGATAGTGCAGCTCGAACGCGGGCCGCTCAGAGCGGATGCGCGGCAATTCAGTGAAGTTATGCCGTGGGGGTGGGCTGCTGGTGGCCCACTCGAGCGAATTGCCGTGGCCCCAGGGGTCGTCGACGGTCACCGGTTCGCCGTATCGCCAGCTACGGAAAACGTTCCACACGAACGGCAGCATCGAAGCACCGAGGATGAGCGCGCCGAGGGTTGAAACGACATTGAGTGTGGTGAACCCGTCGGTGGGCAGGTAGTCGGCGTAGCGCCGTGGCATCCCCTTATTGCCGAGCCAGTGCTGCACCAGAAACGTTGTGTGGAACCCGATCAGCGTCAGCCAGAAGTGCAACTTGCCCAGCCGTTCGTCGAGTAGCCGGCCGGTCATCTTGGGGAACCAGAAATACACTCCGGCGTAAGTGGCGAACACGATTGTGCCAAACAGCACATAGTGGAAGTGGGCGACCACAAAGTACGTGTCGGTGACGTGAAAGTCGATTGGTGGGCTGGCTAGCAGCACGCCCGACAAGCCGCCGAGCAGAAAGGTCACTAGGAAACCCGCTGCGAAAAGCATGGGGGTCTCGAAGGTCAACTGACCCTTCCACATTGTACCGATCCAGTTGACGAACTTGATTCCGGTGGGAACCGCAATCAGGTAGGTGGCGAAGGAAAAAAACGGGAGCAGCACTGCACCGGTGGCATACAGGTGGTGCGCCCACACGGCGATCGACAGCGCCCCGATGCCGATGGTGGCGTAAACCATGGTGAAGTAGCCGAACAACGGTTTGCGGGCGAATACGGGGATGACTTCGGTGATGATACCGAAGAAGGGCAGCGCGATGATGTAGACCTCGGGGTGGCCGAAGAACCAGAACATGTGCTGCCACAACAGGACTCCGCCGTTGGCCGGGTCGAACGCGTGCGCGCCAAGGTGACGGTCGGCGGCCAACCCGAACAACGCCGCCGTCAGGAGCGGGAACGCCACCAGCACCATGATGCTGGTGACCAGGATGTTCCAGGTGAAGATCGGCATCCGGAACATCGTCATGCCCGGGGCACGCAGACACACCACAGTAGTGATCATGTTGACACCACCCAGGATGGTGCCCAAGCCGCCGACGATGAGCCCGACAATCCACAGGTCACCTCCAGGGCCTGGCGAATGGATTGCGTCGGAAAGCGGGGTGTAGGCGGTCCACCCAAAATCTGCCGGGCCGCCGGGGGCGAGGAAGCCGGCCAAGGCAATGACCGCACCCAACACGAAGAGCCAGAACGACAGCGCGTTGAGCCGAGGGAAGGCGACGTCGGGCGCGCCGATCTGCAGGGGCAGCACAAGGTTGGCGAACCCGAACACGATGGGGGTCGCATAAAAGAGCAGCATGACTGTGCCGTGCATCGTGAACAGTTGGTTGTACTGCTCGTTGGATAGGAACTGCAGCCCGGGCGCGGCCAGTTCGGCGCGGATCAGGAGTGCCATGAACCCGCCGAAGAAAAAGAACGTAAAGCACGCGACGACATACATCATCCCGATCACCTTGTGATCGGTCGTGGTGACCAGCCGGTAGATCAGACCACCCTTGGGGCGGACACGCTCTGGGAACGGCCGGCTGGCCCGAAGCCCTCCCAATGGCGGCGCCGAAGCGGACATCAGATCGGTCTCCTGGATAGCTGAAAGTTGAATTCTGACTGGGGGTTCAGCGCCGGAGTGCCCGAGACCAGGATGCCGCGAACTTGGCGACCCCATCGTGTTCCAGCACGGCGAACACGTTAGGCAGATCGATTCCGACCGCAGTCAGCCGGTCGAACACCTCCTGCGCCTGCGCCACTGTGCCAGTCATGGTTTCGCCGGCGATGTAGCCGTGGTCGGCTACCGCCTCTAGTGTCGGCTCCGGAATGGTGCTGACGGTGTTTGGTGCCACGAGTTCGGTGATATACATCGTGTCGGGATAGGCGGTGTTCTTAACCCCGGTGGAGGCCCACAGCAGTCGTTGCACGCGGGCACCCGCGGAGCGCAGCGCGGTGAAGCGTGGTTCGCGTTCAAAGACCTGTTGGTGGGCGGCGTAGGCCAACCGCGCGTTGGCGACTCCCGCCTGCCCTCGGAGTGCGAGCGCCCGATCGGTGCCGACCGCCTCAAGCCGCTTGTCGACTTCGGTGTCTAGGCGAGATACGAACAATGATGCCACCGAATGAATTTGAGTTAGATCAGCACCAGCATGCTGCGCGGCCTGGATGCCGGCCAAATAGGCGTCCATGACCGCTCGGTGCCGCTCTACGGAAAAGATCAGTGTCACGTTCACCGAGACACCTTTGGCCAGCGCCGCTGTGATCGCGGGTAGCCCCTCGGCGGTCGCCGGTATTTTGACTAGCACGTTGGGCCGGTCGACGATCTTGGCCAACTCGACGGCCTGCGCGACCGTCGCATCGGTGTCGTGGGCCAGTGACGGATCGACTTCGATGGACACCCGTCCGTCGATGCCGTCGGAGTTCTCCCATTGCGCGCGCAGCACATCGCAGGCAGCCCGGACGTCGTCGGTGATCGCCGTGCGCACCGCGGTGTCGATGTCCACACCGCGTCCAGTCAGCTCTTCGATCTGGCCATCGTAGGCGCGGCCGTGGGAAAGTGCGCGCTCAAAGGTCGACGGGTTAGTGGTAACGCCGACAACGCTTCTCGTGTGGATGAGTCGTCTCAACTTGCCGGAACGAAGCAGCGGGCGCGACAAGTCATCCAGCCAGACCGACACCCCCGCCGCCGATAGCGCTGCCAAATTCGGGTTCTGAGTCACCACGTCACCGCCGGTCGCCGGCGACTGGCCCGAAGTAAGACCCTCGCCGCAGCCCATGCGGCGCCGTAGAGGACCAACGGCGCATACGCGCTCAACAGCACCTGCCGATCCGGTTGAGTCGTGGGTCCCCGGTTATGCATATTCCGCCGCCACTGCTCCACCGCCCGCACCGTCACCTCGGCTGGGTAGTGTCCATTCGGGACGGATGTAGTGGCAGGTATAGCCGGATGGATAGCGCTGCAAGTAGTTCTGGTGCTCGGGCTCGGCTTCCCAGAACTCGCCTGCCGGGTTGACCTCGGTAACGACCTTGCCCGGCCATCGCCCCGAATCGTCGATGTCGGCGATGGTGTTCAGTGCGATTTGCTTTTGCTCGTCGTCCAGATAGAAGATTGCGGACCGGTAGCTCGTCCCGACATCATTGCCCTGACGGTTCTTGGTGGTCGGATCGTGGACCTGGAAGAAAAATTCCAGCAGCGCCCGGTAATTGGTCTCGTCCGGGTCGTAGGTGATTTCGAGTGCCTCGGCATGGCCCGGGTGATGCCCGTAGGTGGGATGCCTGTTGGAGCCCCCGGTGTAGCCGACACGGGTGGACACCACGCCGGGCTGCCGGCGGAACAGGTCTTCCATGCCCCAAAAGCACCCGCCGGCAAGAACTGCGATCTTGTTATGGTGCGTCATGGGCGCTGCTCGCTGACGCTCAGGCGTTGTTCAGAAGCGTCTTTCGCGAACAAGGCCAGATATTGGCCGTAGCCCTGAGCTTCCAGGTCGTCGCGGTGAATGAATCGCAACGACGCCGAGTTGATGCAGTAGCGCAAACCGCCGGCTTCTGTGGGGCCGTCGGGGAATACGTGCCCCAGATGGCTGTCTGCGCGGGCCGACCGCACCTCGACTCGATCCATGAAGTGACTGCGATCGCGCCGCGCAACGATATTGTCCGCGCTGATGGGCTGGGTAAAACTTGGCCAGCCGGTTCCGCTGTCGAATTTGTTCACCGAGGCGAAAAGCGGTTCGCCAGAGACGATGTCGACGTAGATACCCGGTTCGTGATTGTTGCAATACTCGCCCGTGAACGGGGGCTCCGTGCCGTTCTCCTGGGTGACGTGGTACTGCTCGGGGCTCAGCGCGTCGACCGCGGCGGGGTCCTTGCTGTATTGGTGTGACACCTGGTCTCCTTCGTTTGCCTAGGCTTGTGTTGACGCGCTTCGTGTTTCGGACAATCCCACGTCGCTGCCGAGGTTAGTTGCGGCCGGCCATGATGCCGCCGTCAACGTTGAGAATCGCGCCGGTGACCCAGCTGGCCTCATCGGACAACAGATACGTCACCGCGTTGGCGACGTCGGCCGGGGTGCCGACTCGTCCCAGCGGATGAAGCGGCGCGAAAGTGTCAAGCGTGGCGTCGATCTCGTCCTTGGGGAGGAAGCCCTCGTAGAGCGGGGTCTTGACGACGGCGGGTGCCACCGCGTTGACGCGGATCTTGTGCTCGGCAAGCTCGAGGGCCAGGTTGTGGGTGAGCGCATGCAGGCCCGCCTTTTGCATCGAATATCCCGACGACGGCGTTAGGCCGATCGCCTGATGCGCCCACATGCTGCCGATGTTGACGATGGCCCCACCCTCACCGCGGGCGATCATGCCCTCGACGACGGTCTGCGTCAGGAAGAACAGCGCATAGTTGAGATCCATGTACGAGTCGTAATCCTGTGCGTCGTACGCGAGAAACGGCTTGGGGATGAAGAATCCCGCCGCGTTGACCAACAGTGTGGCGTCGCTGTGCTCCTCGGAAAGCGCCCGTTGCACGTCGGCGACCGCACCGCGATCCGTCAGCTCGGCGGTGATGCCCCAAGCTTGACTACCATCGCGGGTCAGCTCGGCCAGGGTATCGTCGACACGGTCTTTCGACCGGCCGACGATCACCGCGCTGCCACCGTGGTGCACGATATCGACGGCGACCTGCCGGCCCATGCCGGCGCTGCCTCCGACGACGATGACCTTCTTGGAATCGAAGTGCATGGTGAGACCCTTCTGTTAATCACTTTCGACGACTCCTGCCGGGCCATCCGGTGGCTTGCCGGCAAAAGAGTTGACGCCCTGGCGGCGACGACCTGCGCCACCTATATCGGCGTTGAAACTGAGGTCAGTCTGCTGTCCGGCGGGGTGTGCCGTCATCACCCCCGCGTCGTTTCACCCGGGTGAGTTCTGAAGCCGAGTCCTTCGGTTGACGGCCACCAGGTCGTCAACATCGGCTGTCGGTCCTTGTTTGTGGCCACGCGGCACCAGCGGCCATCGCGGTCCGAATTGCCTACTACCACAATCTATTTGATGATGACGCACGTTCAAACGACGGTATCGCAAAGTACCGCCACCAATCGGCTCGTCCTCCGGCGGGTCCGGCGACGCTACCGTTTGTGGGCTCCGGCGACGGTGACGATGCCTCGGTGGTGTCGCGGGTGGCGATACGGGTATACGAGTCACCAGCAATTCCGGCGAGCTCGATTTGGCTGCTGCGGTAGCGCAGATAAACGCGTAACCGCAGTTCGAGGGGCGGAGGAACACGCCTACACTGGCTTCCAGCACTAGCGGTGGCGGGGACTGTGGATACCACAACTTGGACCTCTTCGGCCCACCCACTTCACGTCGGTGGGTGGTGGCCTGAGTGACCACCGCGGGGCCGGCGGGGCAGGTACGCACACCGCCGATTCGTGGCCGCGCGGCTGAGCAGGAAGTGATCGGCGCGCTGGTCGCGGCTGTCGCTCAGGGGCGCGGGGGCGTGTTGGTCATCGAGGGGCCGCCCGGGATAGGGAAAAGTCGTCTGTTGACCGAGGTCATGGCGCGCGCCCAAAAGGCCGGTGTTCGGGCGCTGTTCGGCGAGGCCTTCGAGTACCAGCAGACTGTGCCATTTTTCTCGCTGTTCATGGCGACCCTGCGCGCGGATCCGCCCGTCGGTGATGCGGAGGCTCTGCGCCGCTTGGGCACGTCGGCCGATCTGAGCTACTGGGTGGTGCGCGATTTACAGGCTGCGATACATGCGGCAGCGTCCCGAAAACCCTTGGCGATTCTCCTCGAGGACATCCACTGGGCCGATAACGCCACCCTGCTTGCGCTGCGGTCGCTGGCGACGAGGACCGATGCCCCGGTGCTGTGGGTGTTTACTGCACGAACCGGCGCCGGCGGGCCTGCCGTTCGCGAGACGCTCACGGCGCTTGAACGCGAGGATGCCAGGTTTCTGCGGTTGACGGCAATGACACCGAGCGCCGTCGCCGACATCGTGGAGGACGCCGTGCGCGCCAATGCGGATTCGTCACTGCTGAGTCTGGCCGACAAGGCGCACGGCAACCCGTTCGTGCTGACGGAGCTGCTGCGGGGGCTGCACGAGGAGGGCAGGCTCGACCTCAGCGGCGGCCGCGCGGTCGCCTCCGGGGACGCGCTGCCGCGACGGCTCAGCGACACCATGCAGCAACGACTCGACAAGCTCTCGCACGCTGCGAGCCAAGTCGTGCGGGTAGCGGCAGTTCTGCCCGACCGATTCTCGGCCCGGCTGCTCGCCGCGATGCTGGAACGCCGACCGGCCGCTTTGGTATCGGCGGTGGAGGAGGCGGTACGCGCCGACCTGCTGATCGAAGACGGTGAGCAGATGAGGTTTCGCCATGATCTGCTCCGCGAAGCGACGCGGCAGTCTTTGCCCCGGGCGCTGCGGCGAGCGATGGAGCGGCAATCGGCAACCGTCATGCTCGACATGGGCGCCGCGCCTGAGGAGGTCGCAACGCAGCTCGCTCGCAGCGCTGAGGTGGGCGATCAGGCTGCGATCGCCGCACTCCGCGAAGCCGCTCAGTCCGTCGCCAACAGCGATCCGGGCGCGGCGGCGGATTTGAGTAAGCGCGCTTTGGAGCTTCAGCCTGCGCAAGACCCGGGGCGTGGGCCACTCGTCACGGAAACGATCGTGCTACTCAATCGCGCCACGCGCTATGAGGAGGCGCAAAGGTTGGCTAGCACTACCCTGTCGGCCGCGGTGGAGCCCGAAGAAGAGGCCAAGATTCTCCTCCGGCTCCGGACGGCGATCACAGATACGACGACGCGACACATCGAAGAGAACCGCCGCGCACTTCAGTTGCCGGACCTGAGCGACGTCACCCGGGCACGTCACCGCGCATGGCTGGCGTACAACCTGACGATGTACGGCCAGCATGGACAGGACAGCGCGGCAGCCAACGACGCGGCGGTCGCCGCCGCATCCACGGGCGATCTCGAGTCGAGAATTCTCTCCGCCGTAGCACTTGCCTACCTCGACTGCGCGGATGGGTATGCGGTCCGCGGTCTACGCCGCGTTGAGGAACTTCGAGCGCTGCCCCCCGCGGGCGATATGACCACGCATAACCTCGCCGCATGCCACCTGGCAAACCTGCTTGCCGTGGTTGGAAGGTTGGAAGACGCCGCGGCGCTGATCGCGACCAGCACAGAAGCATCGCAAAAGGAACGCGATGGAATGGCGCTCCACATCTGGGCCTTGATGGCGGGGGTGGTGTGGCTGGCTGAGGGCCGGTTGTCGGCTGCCCGTGCCGCGATCGAGCGCCTGCCAACGCCGGAGCGACCGGGGTCGACTTTTGTCAACGCAATGCGCATGTTCACCCTGGCGGAGGTGGCGGCGCGGACCGACGACCGAACGCTGTTGGTGGAGACAATGAACGAGGCGCGCGACGCGTACTCCAACGGTTCACCTGCTGTGCGTCGCGGATCGGCGTGCGCGCTGGGTCTGGCGGCGTGGCAGCGCGACGACGTTCATGAAGCGGTTCGCTGGCTCGGCGACGATATCCCGCTACTTATGACACCGTTCTTGCCCACCGTCTTGGATCAGCTCACCTTGACCGCGCGCGTGGCGTCCGCCGCCGGTGATGCCGGCCTGCGGGCGCGTCTCCTGGACGCCGTTGAGGCGCTCGAACGTGAGCGGCCGGGGGTGCGGTTGTTCTCGACAGTCGCGCAACACACCCGCGGGATCCTCGAGCGTGATGCCGAGGGGTTGGTGGCTGCAGCGGAATCGCTGCACTCGTCGGCGCGTCCGCTGCTATACGCGAGCGCTGCCGAGGACGCCGGCGCCCAGCTGAGTCGCACACAACACAACGCCGAGGCGCTCGAGCTCCTGAATGCGGCATTCGACACATACATCGAGTGCGAAGCGATTGCCGATGCCCGCCGGGTCGGCCGCACGCTACGCCGATCAGGCGTGGAACGGCGCATCACGCACCCGCGGGCAAGAACCGGCTGGGACAGCCTCACCGACTCCGAACTCAAGGTCATCAACCTCATCGCCGAAGGCGCGACCAACCGCTCCGTCGCGCAGCAACTACACCTCTCCCCTAACACCGTGAAGACGCATCTACACAATGCCTTCGCCAAACTCGGCATCGCGTCGCGCGCAGAATTGGCGCAGCTCATCCGTGGCGCTAATCGATCGATAGCAAATGGGACGCGCGAGGTCGGCGGGCTAGAATGACGTCCACTTGAGTGGCAGTCCGGCAGATCGTGAACAGGACACCCGATGGGGGCTTCAACTGGCATTTTCGATGTCGGTGGTCAGCGGCTGGTCACTCCGCCGATCCGGGGGCGCTCAGACGAGCTCAAACTGATCGGCACCCTGATCGCCGCGGTCGCTCAGGGGCGCGGGGGCGTCCTGGTCATCGAGGGTCCGCCCGGCATCGGAAAAAGCCGGTTGCTGACCGAGGTGTTGGTGCTGGCAGACAAGTCTGGGGTACGCACCCTCTTCGGGGAGGCGTTCGAGTATCAGCAAACGGTGCCGTTTTTCTCGTTGTTCATGGCCACCCTCAACGCCGATCCCCCGGTGGGCGACGCCGAGGCGCTGCGCCAGCTAGGCGGCTCGGCCGATTTGCGCTATTGGGTGGTGCACGATTTAGCCGACGCCATTCACGTTGCCGCAGCACAGAGCCCGCTGGTCATTGTGCTCGAGGACATTCACTGGGCCGATAACGGCACGCTGTTGGCGCTGCGGTCGATGGCCACCGCGCGGCCGGATGCCGCGGTGTTATGGGTATTCACTGCCCGCACCGGCGCCGGTGGGCCGGCCGTGCAGGAGACCTTGTCTGTGCTGCAACGCGCGAATGCCACATTCCTGCGATTGGGAGCCATCACGCCCGATGCGGTCGCCGACATGGTCCAAGACGCCGTTCGCGCGAAAGCCGATGTGTCGCTGCTGAATCTGGCCGCCAAGGCCCACGGAAACCCATTTTTGGTCAGCGAGCTTGTCGGAGGGCTGGGCGAGGAAGACCGATTGAACGTTCGCGGCGGGCGGGCAGTCGCCACGGGACATGGGCTTCCGCGGCGTCTGGCAGTCAGTATGCAGCAGCGATTGGACGTGCTCTCCGATACTGCTTCGGAGGTGGTACGAGTGGCCGCGGTGCTGCCGGACCGGTTTTCGGTGGAACTGTTGGCCGCGATGCTGGAACGGTCGCCGGCATCCTTGCTGTCGGCGCTGGAGGAGGCGGTGCGCGCGGACCTCTTCGTCGAAGACGGCGAGCGGTTGAGGTTTCGGCACGACCTGCTGCGCGAGGCGACCCGGCAGTCGTTGCCGCAGTCATTGCGCCGGGCGATGGAGCGTCAGTCGGCGTCGGTCATGCTGGGGATGGGCGCGGCGCCGGCCGAGGTGGCCACCCAGCTGGCACGCAGCGCGGAACCGGGAGACCGCGAGGCGATTGACGCGCTGCGCCAAGCCGCGCAGGCGGTCGGCCGCGGCGACGCGAGCGCGGCCGCGGACTTGAGCAAGCGCGCGTTGGAGCTGTTGCCCGCTGACGACGCCGAGCATGCTTCCCTGGTCGGGGAGACGGTGGGATGGCTCAACCGGGCCAGCCGCTATGACGAGGCCGAAGCATTGGCCGACGTGGCGCTCTCGGAGGCGGCCTCGCCCGAAGTAGAGGCGGAAATCCGTCTCCGTCTACCGGTGCACACGAAGCACACTGACCAGCGGCGGGTGGCGGAGAATCGGCGCGCGCTTGACTTGAGCGGTATCAGCGAGGTCACCCGCGCACGGCATCTGGCTTGGCTCGCGTACAACCTGATATTCGACGAGGGCGGACAACGGCGCGCGGCCGCCGACGAAGCGGCCGCGGCCGCGGCGGTCACCGGTGATCTGGAGGCCAAGATCATGGCCGGCGTCACCCACGCTCTGCTCGATGCCGGCGAGGGGTACACATCGCGCGCGCTACACCGTTTCGATGAGCTTTGGCCGCTCGCCCGCACGAATGAAACGGCGTTGGCGCATGCGTATGCCGGAATGTACAACGCAAACCTGCTGGCAGTCGTCGGCCGGTTGGACGACGCCGCGGCCCGGGTTGCCGACGGCATAGGGCAAGCCCGCCAAGAAGGCAACGCGATGGCCCTCGCCATGTGGGCCGTCTTCAGCGGACTTGTCCACCTCGCTGCGGGCCGGCTGTCGGCCGCTCGCGACGCGACGGAGTCCCTTCCGCCCCCACAGCCGACAGGGGCAACCGAGCACGACGTCCTCCGCACGGTGATTCTCGCCGAGGTGGCGGTGCACACCGATGACCGGAACCTGCTGCAGCAGATGGTCAATGATGCGCGCCAAGCGCACTCCGCTGGCTCCGCCGGCATTCGACGCGGCTCGGCGTATGTGCTTGCGCGGGCGGCGTGGCAGCGCGACGACATTCACGACGCGACGCGCTGGCTCGGCGACGTCATCCTTTTGGCGACACCTCTGTTCCCCCACGCACTGGTTCGGCTGATCTTGGGTGCGCGGGTGGCCTCGGCCGCTGGTGATGCCGGCTTGCGCGCGCGGGTCCTGCAGGCCACCGAGGTGCTTGAGCGTGAGCAGCCTGCGGTGCCCCTCTTCGCCGCGGTGGCCGGATATGCCCGCGGCATCCTCGAACACGATGCCCAGGCCTTGGTGGCTGTTGCGGAGTCACTTCGCGCATTCCCGCGCCCGCTGCTCTACGCCAGCGCCGCCGAGGACGCCGGCGGCGAGCTGAGTCGCACGCAGCGCAACGCCGAGGCACTCGACCAGCTGAACGCGGCGTTCGACACTTACATCGAGTGTGGGGCGACCGCCGATGCCCGCCGCGTCGGCCGCATGCTGCGCAGCTTGGGCGCGGAACGGCGCATCGCCACGCACCCGCGGACAAAAACCGGCTGGGACAGCCTCACCGACTCCGAACTAAAGATCGTCAACCTGATCGCCGAAGGGGCGACCAACCGCTCCGTCGCGCAGCAACTGAACCTGTCCCCCCACACCGTGAAGACCCACGTGCACAACGCATTTGCAAAACTGGGCATTACTTCCCGCGCCCAATTGGCGCAGCTCATGCGCGGCGCTGATTGACCAGCCCGTCAAATATCCAGGCCACTACGCATACACCGCCCCGGCCCTAATGATCATCCGCTGGTCGATGGTGACGGCCGCGCCGCGCTGCCAACGTAGTGATTGAGCCTGATTGTTGTCACCGCCGCCGTTCAACGGGAACCGACGACCGAGAGCAACGACATGGGGAATCGAGAGAACGATGATGAGCACGTTGTTGGGAATGTTGATGATGTTGCCGGTGGTGTTCGGCGTCGGTGGGTACGTGTTGGTGTCCCGACGGTCGTGATGGGTCGGCGGAGCCGATACATCGATGCAGGAGAGGAGAAGTACGGTGAGCGGGCAGAGCGTGAGCGCGGCTCACGAGAAAATCCTCGAGCCTTTAGCGGGACGCGGGTCCGCCGGCCAAAGCGGGAACCTCAGGCGTGCGCCGGAGGTAATCACCGAAAACGCTTCTGGTTCAATAGCCTCACCGCGATCGCCGCGCCGAACGAGCCCGCCCGACCCCGCAGCGAAGAACAGGGAATCGGAGAGGCCGGCGCCCACCCAGGATGCGGCAACGCCGAGTGTTGGCGTCCGGACGCTCGGTCCAATCGATTCGGAGAGTTCGGGGAGTTCGCACATGACCGGCTCGGATGGCGTCAGAGGCAACGGCTTTGGAGAAGCCGCCGCGCGGGCGGTCCTGCTCGGCACCAAGCTGCACATCCCTGCCATCGGGGCCCAACTCGTTCACCGGACCACCTTGCTTGACGCATTGTCGTCGGGGCGCCGCCGCAGGCTGACACTGCTGAGTGCGCCGGCGGGATGGGGCAAGACGACATTGCTGGCTCAGTGGGTCCTCGGGGCGGACGAGGATCAGCGATTCGGCTGGCTGTCCCTCGATTCCTCCGACAACGACCCGGTGTGGTTCTGGATGTACGTGATCGCCGCGCTGCAGAAGATCAGTCCCGGGGTGGGGATACGCGCGGTTGAACTGCTGGCGATGGGCGCCGACCCGGTGCAGGTCGTTCTGCCGACCCTGCTGAATGATCTGGACACTGTCGATGGTCCGATGGCGCTCATCCTCGACGACTATCACCTGGTGGTCAGTCGAGCGGTCCATGAGCAGCTTGCGTTCTTTATCACCCGGATGCCGGCCGATCTTCACTTGGTGTTGGCCACCCGATCGGATCCGATGCTGCCGCTGGCTCGGCTGCGGGCCAGCGGCGATCTTGCCGAGATGCGTACTGACGATTTACGTTTCGGGCCTGATGAGGCGGTCCATCTACTGAACGGTGTCCTCGGACTGGACCTGGCCGACGAAGATATCCAGCTCTTACACCGACGCACCGAAGGCTGGGCTGCCGGCCTGTACCTTGCCGCCCTTTCCCTTGCAGGCCGTGTTGATGCGCCGGCGTTCATCAGAACATTCGCGGGCGACAACCGTCATATCGTCGACTACTTGATGGCCGAGGTGCTCGAGGGTCAGCCACCTGAATTGCGCAGCTTTCTCCTACGTACCTCGATCTTGGGGCGACTCAGCGGTCCGCTGTGCGACGCGATGTTGCAAACATCCGGTTCGGCCTCAATCTTGGAGAGGATCGAGCGTGAAAACCTGTTTGTGGTGCCGCTGGACATGTCTCGTCACTGGTATCGCTATCACCAACTGTTCGGAGAATTGTTACGCACCGAGCTGCGTCGTTCGGAGCCGGATTTGGTCCCCGAGCTGCACCGACGAGCCGCAGCATGGTTCGAGCGCGAGGGGCTGATCGACGAGGCGGTCCGCCACCTGGTCGCCGGCGGTGACAACGAGCGCAGTACTGATCTGATTGCCGCGGACTGGGTCGACGAGTTCAACGGGGGCGGCTTGTCGACCGTCTCCGGCATGCTTGACCTGCTTCCCGAGGAGACCGTTCTACAGGATCCGCGGCTGAGCGTGGCCCGTGCCTGGATGGCCCTCAGTGTTGGCCAACTCGATGATGCCGCTGAGTGGATCGATGCGGTTGAGGCCGGATCAGCGGGCGACACCGCCGACGCCCGCGCCATCAGCGCTCAAGCCGTCGTCTTGCGCGCGGTTCACTTGCTCAAGACGGCTGAAGTCACCGCGGCGCTCGAGGCGGCTCGCCGCGCCGTCACCCTCGATCTCGCCGAAGCGCCGTTGGGCCGATCAATCGGCTACTGCGTCTTCGGATCCGCACTGTACTTTTCGGGCAGCACCGACGAGGCACAAGCCGCGTTCCAGCGGGCCGTACAGCTGGCCGAAAATGTGGGTGACCGTCGCGCCCGCAGCCACGCGCTGGGCCATCTGGCGCTGATTTCGGCGGAAAATGGCAGGCTCGCAGACGCCGAACGTCAGATCCGCCGGGCTTCCGGCAGCTCCCGGCCCCTGGCGGACGCAGAACACCTTGTGGACGTGATGGTGTCGCTCGCCACGGCCGAAGTCCTCCGTACGCGGGGCGAATTGGCCGCAGCGGCGGCCGCCGCCGACATCGCCGTCGCGTCGGCGCGCCAAGGTGGGGCAATCCTCGAGGTGGCCAAGACGCTGTTGGTCAGGGCGAAGATCGCCGAGCAACTGGGAGACCACCAAACCGCAGCGCCCATCTACGAAGAGGTCGACAACCTGGTGGGCGGTTGCGCGGACGCCGGAATCACCGCGACGCTGCCCGCTTCGGCCGAACGCAACGCGGGCGCTGCGGTGACTTCGCGCAGGGAAGGGAGCGCACTCGGCGAGGAGCTGACCCCCAAGGAGTTCGAGGTTCTTCGCCTGCTCGCCACCCGGCTTTCGCGGCGTGAGATCGGTGAGCGGCTTTACGTCTCGCTCAATACCGTGAAGAGCCACCAGCGCGCCGTTTACCGCAAGCTCGGCGTGGAGCATCGCAGCGCGGCGGTTAGCCGGGCGCGAGAACTCGGCCTGCTTTAATTCCGCGCGGACCGTGCCCGGCTGCGCCGATCGAGCCGTCCACGAAAACTCGCGGCGAATCATCGCGCCTAGGAAAAGCCCCTTGCTAATCACCCGGGTGAACAGACAGTCGGGCGATGACGATTCACCCGACAACGCGGCAACCTTGTCAGAACAACGCAGCGGTAGCCACCGCCACGAAGACCGGGAACGGAACCACGACATGCCTACGGTGATACCGCCATGAGGCCGCAGACGCCGGTCGATGCCCGTGTTGCGATCACGGGCGGCAACCCCACGCCCGTGCCGCGCTGGGTGCCTTCGACCACGCCGAACCCCGGGAGCCTTGGTTCGCCGGCGCAATCCGACCCGCCGATGGACCCGCCGTTTATCTCCGACGAGGACATGGCGTGGTCGCTGGTCGATGCGGTGAAGCCGTGTTTGACCGACTATGAGCGCACGGTAGCTTTCGTCGAATTAGGCTGCGGGGAAGGCTATCTCGTGATCAAGCACATCCTCACCGCGCTCCTGTCCACCCCGGCAACGTTGCCGCTGGCGATCCTCGCGAAGCTGAGCGGCTGGCTCAATGGCTACGCCGGTTGCCCAGAAGAGCCGCACATGCGGATGATGCTCGCCCTGATTTGCCTGCAGCGGTGCGAGGTCAGGGAGACGGCGTGATTGAGCATCGCCACCTCGACTGGGACGCCGACACGCGCCGCATCCGGACAACCCGGCTGGTGTTGCGCCCGTGGCAACTCGATGACGACATCGACGCGTACGCCATTTACGGCGCGCCCGAAGTGGCACGTTGGCTGTGTCCGGCCTTGTGCTCCATCGTCGGTCGGACCGAAATGCGTCGTGTCCTGGGGACGTGGGTCACCGAGAGCGACCCGACAGGGCTGCCGCTCGGTCGCTGGGCGATCACCGACAAACGCTCTGGAGACGTGATTGGGGGCGTGGCCCTGCTTCCGCTGCCGCCCGGTGGCACGGATCTAGAGATCGGCTGGCAGCTGTGTCCGAAGGTCTGGGGCTACGGTTACGGCGCGGAAGCCGGTCACGCGGTTGCCCATCTGGCATTCGAAAACCTCGGTGTCAGCGAGGTTTTCGCGGTCGTTCGACCGGGGAATCGCCGCGGTGTGGCTACTGCCCGGCGGGTGGGGATGGAATGGGTCGGTGAGACCGACAAGTACTACAACCTCACGCTACAGGTCTACCGCCTGACAAAGGCCGACCTGGACCTACCGGAGCCGGCGTGTGCGCGATGAATTCGACGGAATGACATGCTAGCCCGCCCGCCGGCTGATCGTCCCCTCACCCGGGTGGATTGCACGCGGGGGTGAGGACAACTCACCCCCCGCGCAGAGATAGTGGTCGCTGAATTGAGCCGCGTCCGAAGCCGCCGCGCAACGCACAGAACGGAAGACCGCATGTCACAGAATGAGGCCACCACCATGACGCGCGCTGGGCGGGGAAAATCCCGAGCAGCCGGCGTCGCGCCACTCGTCGCGCGGTATGGCCTGGTCATAGTACTGGCGTGGTTCGGCGCAATGAAATTCACTGACTATGAATCCCAAGGTATTTCGCATTGGGTCGCCCACAGCCCGTTCTTGAATTGGGTTTACGAAACCATGTCGATCGACACCTTTGGTCGATTGAACGGATCAGTGGAACTGATCACCGCGGCGCTGCTGGCCGTCAAGCCCTGGTTCCCGAAAGCGTCGGTGGTGGGCGGCATATTCGCCTCCCTGTTCTTCGTGATCACGCTGAGTTTCATGGTCACCACGCCCGGCGTCGGTGAGGCGTCCGCCGGTGGCTTTCCCGTTTTGTCCGCCGACGGAGAATTCTTGATGAAGGACATCGCGCTCCTCGGCTTAGCGTTGTGGCTGCTGGTGGACGCCGTCGACGCGGCCCGTGAACAGGCGGGCGTCGCCGCATCAAGCTGGCAGACCCCCTGACTGAGTTGCGAATGAGGAGGAAACTGGCGCGCGGCCACGCCCAGCTCGCCGGGACGTCAAGCCATGCGGCAGAACAGGAGCCAAGTTGACCACCCCAGCCGGCGATCACTACGACCTCCTCGTCCTCGGCGCCGGCTCCGGAGGATATGTGGCAGCCATCCGCGCGGCCCAGCTTGGCATGACTGTCGGGATAGTCGAGGAACGCTATTGGGGCGGGGTGTGCCTCAACACGGGGTGCGTCCCCTCAAAGGCGTTGCTGCGCAACGCAGAAATTGCCTCCATCATCACCCACCAGTTTGCCACGTTCGGCATCTCCGGCGACGTTAGTCTCGACTACGCCCGTGCCCTGTCACGTAGCCGCGAAGTCGCCGAGGCTCGGGTCCGCGGCGTGCACTTCCTGATGCGCAAGAACAACATCGTCGAGATCGACGGCCGTGGCCGATTCACCGGTTCCCACAGCCTCCACATCGACCTGCGCGAGGGGAACAGCACATTGGTGACCTTCGACCACGCCGTCATCGCGACCGGATCGCGCGTGCGCATGCTGCCAGGGCTTGCCCTCACCGACAACATCGTCACCTACGAACAGCAGATTCTCAGCGCCGATCTGCCCGAGTCGATCGTGATCATCGGCGGTGGCAGCATCGGCATGGAATTCGCCTACATCCTGCACAGTTACGGCGTAAATGTCGAGATCCTCGAATTCGCCGACCGTGTCCTTCCTGGCGAAGATGCGGACGTTTCACGAGAACTTCAGCGGCACTACCGGCGGCGCGGGATCGCGATTCACACACGCACCCGCGTGGACAAGGTCATCGACCATGGCGACCACGTTGTCGTCAGCCATACCAGCGCTGACGGAACGTCCGCCGTCGCACAAGCCACGCGGGCCTTCATCTGCATCGGATTTCGTCCCAACGTCGAGGGAATCGGTCTCGACACCGCTGGTGTGCGTCTCACCGCCGGTGGCGCTATCGACATCGACGATCAGATGCGAACATCCGCGCCGCACATCTACGCCGTCGGTGACGTCACCGCCAAAGTTCAACTGGCCCACGTCGCTTCCGCCCAAGGCGTGATCGCCGCCGAAACTATCGCCGGCGTCGAGACGATGCCGCTGGACTACCGGATGATGCCGCGCGTGACGTTCTGCCAGCCGCAAGTCGCCAGCTTCGGATACACCGAAGAACAGGCCCGCGCGGCCGGTCATCGCTTGCGGGTCGCAACATTTCCTATGCAGGCCAGCGCCAAGGCCCACGGCCTAGGTGAGCGCGGCGGTTTCATCAAGGTGGTCGCCGACGACGCGTACGGCGAGATCCTAGGCGCGCACCTGGTGGGCAGCGAAGTCAGCGAACTTCTGCCGGAATTGACGCTCGCGCAGTTGTGGGACCTCACCGCCACCGAGCTGGCACGAAATGTGCACACCCATCCCACACTCGGTGAAGGGCTACAGGAGTGCTTTCACGCCCTGACTGGGAACGCCATCAATCTGTGAGTGACGCCACCGCCCGGCCGGTGATCTGGGTTACGAGACGGTGAATTCTCGCTGCAAGCGGGTATCCCGGGCTCAACATCTCTAGGTAACGATCGGAGCCGCGTCGATGTCTGCCAGCACGGTGAAGCCTCGGCTGGCCCAGATCGCGCTCGTCGCGGTGGTGGCTTTCATCGCGTTGAGCGTCGCCATGTGCCACTCGGGTGGCACGGCAAGCAACACCGGCACCACCGCGAAACCGACCGTGACGGCGACCCCGCGCAGCCCGGCCGCCGCCCCGGTGCCGCCGCCGGCCCCCGCTCCGCCGCCTCCCGCCAAGGATTACGTCGAGGGCCTGGTCCAGTCGGTGACCGGCGGCACGATCCAGCTCAGGACGCGGACCGGGTCGGCCACGGTGGACTTCACGCCGCAGACCAGGGTCGTCGAGACCTCGCCGGCCCAGCTCGCCGACGTCACCCCCGGCAGCTGCGTCAACGTGCGCGCCACCCCGCAGAGCGCGCCCACCCCCGGCGCGGTCACCGCCCAATCGGTGACGGTCACCCCGGCCGTCGACGGCAAGTGCCCGCCGCCGGCCGGGTTCTACGGCACGGTCAGCTCGGTTTCCGGCAACACGATCGCGGTCAGCGGTATCGGCCCCCAACCGACGCCCACGAACGTGACGGTCGCGGACACGACGTCCTACCAGAAGCAGACGGCTTCGGACGCCCAGGCGATCACGAACGGAAAGTGCATGGGGGCGCAGGGAACTCAGGACGCCGGCGTGCTGCACGCGATGACCATCAGCCTGGAGACGTGCCCGCCGATGGGGCATCCGCACCACCACCTGCACCTGCCCCACCTCCCCTTCCACCTTTAGTGGCGATCGCGAGCGCGGCGTAGCCGGGCGCGGCGGGTCGCCGCCATCGGAACAAGTGGCGATCGCGAGCGCGGCGTAGCCGGGCGCGGCGGGTCGCCACCATCGGAACAAGTGGCGATCGCGAGCGCGGCGTAGCCGGGCGCGGCGGGTCGCCACCATGGGGTCAAGAGGGGACGCGCGGGACTCAGACGGTGAAGCCGAGGGCGCGCAGCTGCTCGCGACCGTCCTCGGTGATCTTGTCGGGTCCCCACGGCGGGTTCCACACCCAGTTGATCCGCAGGTCGTCGACCAGACCGCTGCCGACCAGCGCGCTGCGCGATTGGTCCTCGATGACGTCGGTCAGCGGGCAGGCCGCCGACGTCAACGTCATGTCGATCAGGGCGACGGTTCCCTCGTCGCCCTCCTCCACGTTGAGGCCGTAAACCAGGCCGAGATCGACGACATTGATGCCCAATTCGGGGTCGACGACGTCGCGCATCGCCTCCTCGACGTCGGCGAGGAACTCGTCGTTCGGTGCGGTGGTTTCGCTCATTTTTGGTCCTCCTCGAAGCCTGCGCTGGCCTGAGCCAGGGCGTCCTTGAAAGCCATCCAGCCGAGCAGCGCGCACTTAACCCGCGCCGGGTATTTGGCGACGCCGGCGAACGCGACCCCGTCGCCCAACACGTCCTCGTCACCGTCGATCGTGCCGCGCGAGGACACCATCTCGCTGAACGCGGTGGTGGTCTTGAGTGCCTCCCCGACGCTGCGGCCGATCACCTGCTGGGTCAGCACTGACGTCGACGCCTGGCTGATCGAGCAGCCCTGCCCGTCGTACGAGACGTCGGTGATGGTTTCACCGTCGTCGGACAGCGCAACCCGCAGGGTGATCTCGTCACCGCAGACGGGGTTGACGTGGTACACCTGCGCGCCGAACGGCTCCCGCAGCCCCCGGTGCTGCGGGTGCTTGTAGTGATCGAGGATCACGTCCTGATAGATCTGTTCGAGGCGCAACGTCAGTCTCTCCCAAAGAAATCCAGCGCGCGTCGCACGCCGGCCACCAGTCGCTCGACCTCGTCGTGGGTGTTGTAGACCGCGAACGACGCCCGCGCGGTGGCCGCCACGCCGAACCGGCGGTGCAACGGCAACGCGCAGTGGTGGCCCACCCGCACCGCCACGCCGTCGTCGTCGAGCACCTGGCCGACGTCGTGGGCATGCACGCCGTCGACGACGAACGCCACCGGGGAGCCCCGGTTCTCCATCGACGTCGGCCCGACGATGCGCAGGCCTTCGATGCCGGACAGGCCGTCGATGGCCGCGGCGACCAGCTCGCGTTCGTGGGCCTCCACCGCGTCCATGCCGATGGCGTCGAGATAGCGTGCGGCGGCTGCCAATCCGACCACCTGGGAGGTCATCGGGGTGCCGGCCTCGAAGCGCTGCGGCGGCGCCGCGTAGGTGCTGACCTCCATGGCGACCGTCTCGATCATCGAACCGCCGGTGAGAAACGGCGGCGCGGACGACAACAGCTCGCCACGCCCGTACAGCACGCCGATCCCGGTGGGGCCCAGCATCTTGTGGCCGGAGAACGCGGCGAAGTCGACGTCGAGCGCATGGAAATCGACCGGCCGGTGCGGCACCGACTGGCAGGCGTCCAGCACGGTCAGCGCGCCCACGGCCTTGGCGCGCCCGACCAGCTCGCCCACCGGCGCGACGGCGCCGGTGACGTTCGAATGGTGGCTGAACGCAAGCACTTTGACTCGCTCGTCGAGTTGCAGCGAGTCGAGATCGATGCGCCCGTCATCCGTGACGCCGTACCAGCGCAACGTCGCCCCGGTGCGCCGGGCCAGCTCCTGCCACGGGACCAGGTTGGCGTGGTGCTCGAGCTCGGTTGTCACGATGACATCGCCGGACCCGACGGCGTGCTCGAAACGGTTGTCGCCCAGCACGTATGAAACCAGGTTGAGCGCCTCGGTGGCGTTCTTGGTGAACACCAGCTCGTCGGCGTCGGCGCCCACGAAGGCCGCGATGTCGGACCGCCCCTGCTCGTAGGCGTCCGTAGCCTCCTCCATCAGCTGGTGCGCCCCGCGATGCACCGCGCCGTTGGAGGTCAGCAGAAATTCCCGCTCGGCGTCGAGCACCTGCAGCGGACGCTGCGAGGTCGCGCCGGAATCCAAGTACGCCAACTGGTTTCCCCCGCGCATGATGCGTTTGAGGATCGGGAAGTCGGCCCGGATGGCCGCGACATCCAACATCTCAGGCCCCGGTAGCCGCCGCCCGCGGCGATCGCGAGCGCGGCGAAGCCGGGCGCTGCGGGTCGCCGTCATCGGTCCGGGAGAAGCGCACATACCCGTTCTGCTCGAGCTCGTCGGCCAGCTCCGGGCCGCCGGACTCGGCGATGCGGCCGCCCACGAACACGTGCACGTACTCCGGGTGGATGTAGCGCAGGATGCGGGTGTAGTGCGTGATCAACAGGATTCCGCCGTGCTCGGTTTCGGCGTAGCGGTTCACGCCGTCGCTGACCACCCGCAGCGCGTCGACGTCCAGCCCCGAGTCGGTCTCGTCCAGGATCGCGATCTTGGGCTTGAGCAGTTCCAGCTGCAGGATCTCGTGGCGCTTCTTCTCACCGCCGGAGAAACCCTCGTTGACGCTGCGCTCGGCGAAGACGGGGTCGATCTCGAGGGACGTCATCGCCCCCTTGACCTCTTTGACCCAGTGGCGCAGCTTCGGGGCCTCGCCGCGGATGGCCGTCGCGGCCGAGCGCAGGAAGTTCGACACCGACACGCCGGGCACCTCGACGGGGTACTGCATCGCCAGGAATATCCCGGCACGCGCGCGCTCGTCGACGCTCATCGCCAGCACGTCCTCGCCGTCCAGCGTGATCGACCCGGAGGTGACGCGGTACTTGGGGTGACCGGCGATCGCGTAGGACAGCGTCGACTTGCCGGACCCGTTGGGCCCCATCAGCGCATGCGTCTCACCGGATTTCACCGTCAGGTCCACGCCCTTGAGGATGGGGATCTCGCGCTCGCCCTCGGCGGCGTTGGGGTCGTCGACGCTGACGTGCAGGTCTTTGATTTCCAGGGTCGTCATGATGTGGTTGTTTTCTCCGTAATGGCCAGTTCGTGTTCGATGGCTGCGGTCAGGCGTTCGCGTACTTCGGGCACCGCGATCTTCGAGATGATCTCCCCGAAGAACCCGCGGACCACCAGGCGGCGGGCCTGATCCTCCGGGATGCCGCGCGAACGCAGGTAGAACAGTTGCTCGTCGTCGAAACGCCCGGTGGCGCTGGCGTGTCCGGCGCCGGCGATCTCGCCGGTCTCGATTTCGAGGTTGGGGACCGAGTCGGCGCGCGCGCCGTCGGTGAGCACCAGGTTGCGGTTCACTTCGAAGGTGTCGGTGCCGGTGGCTTCGGCGCGGATCAGTACGTCGCCCACCCAGACCGTGTGCGCGTCGGGCAGCGCGGAATCCGGATCCCCTTGCAGCGCACCCTTGTACAGCACGTTCGACTTGCAGTCGGGCCGCGCGTGGTCCACCAGCAGCCGCGACTCGAGGTGCTGGCCGTCGTCGGCGAAGTACAGGCCCAGCAACTCGGCGTCCCCGCCGGGACCGGAAAACCGCACGTTGGCCGACATCCGCACCACCTCACCGCCCAGCGTGACGGTGACGTGCCGCAGCACCGAGTCCTTGCCCAGCCTGGCGTGGTGCGCGCTCAGGTGCACCATGTCGTCGGCCCAGTCGGCGATCCACACGACCGTCAGCCGGGCGGCGTCGTCGACGACGAATTCAACGTTGTCGGCATAGGTTCCGCCGCCGCGCTGGTCGATGACCACCACCGCCTCGCCGAGCTCGTCGACGCGGACCTGCAGATGCCCGTAGGCCACGGCGCCTTCGCCGGGGCCGGTGACGGTGATGTTGATCGGCTCGGCGATCCTGGTGTCCCGGCCGACGGTGACGACGGTCGCGGAGTTGAAGGACGAAAATGCCTGGGCGGCGACGCGATCGGCGGGGGCACCGCCCTGGCCGAGCCGCTCGTCGCCGCGGCGGACGGTCTCGACCTGCACGCCGGGCCGCTGGTCGACGGCGACCTCGGCGCGGCCGGTGGCCTTTGCAGAACCGTCGTGCAGGCCGCGCAGCCGCCGCAGCGGGGTGAACCGCCACAGCTCGTCGCGGCCGTGCGGAACCTCGAAGGCGTCAACGTCGAAGGACGCGAAGAGCTCGCCTTTATTCAGAGCAGTAGCGGTCATCCGACCGCGCCCTCCATCTGCAACTCGATCAGCCGGTTGAGCTCCAGCGCGTACTCCATCGGCAGCTCTTTGGCGATCGGCTCGACGAAGCCGCGCACCACCATCGCCATCGCCTCGTCCTCGGTCAGCCCGCGGCTCATCAGGTAGAACAGCTGGTTTTCGCTGACCTTCGACACCGTGGCCTCGTGGCCCATCGTGACGTCGTCCTCGCGGATGTCGACATAGGGGTAAGTGTCGCTGCGGCTGATCGTATCGACCAGCAGCGCATCGCATTTCACGCTCGAGCGCGATCCGTGTGCGCCCTTGTTCACCTGCACCAGGCCGCGGTAGGAGGTGCGGCCGCCGCCGCGGGCGACCGACTTGGACACGATGTTGCTCGAGGTGTTGGGCGCCAGGTGCAGCATTTTGGCGCCGGTGTCCTGGTGCTGGTCCTCGCCGGCGAAGGCCACCGACAGCACCTCGCCCTTGGCGTGCTCGCCGGTCATCCAGACCGCCGGGTACTTCATCGTCACCTTGGAGCCGATGTTGCCGTCGACCCACTCCATGGTGGCGCCGGCCTCGGCGCGGGCCCGCTTGGTGACCAAGTTGTAGACGTTGCCCGACCAGTTCTGGATTGTCGTGTAACGGCAACGGCCACCGGGCTTTACGATGATCTCCACCACCGCGGAGTGCAGCGAATCCGACTTGTAGATCGGAGCGGTGCAGCCCTCGATGTAGTGGACGTAGGCATTCTCGTCGACGATGATCAGCGTGCGTTCGAACTGGCCCATGTTCTCGGTGTTGATCCGGAAGTAGGCCTGCAGCGGGATGTCGACATGCACGCCCGGCGGCACGTAGATGAACGAGCCCCCGCTCCACACCGCGGTGTTCAGCGCGGAGAACTTGTTGTCCCCCGCCGGGATCACCGTGCCGAAGTACTCCTTGAAGACCTCGGGATGCTCGCGCAGGCCCGTGTCGGTGTCGAGGAAGATAACCCCTTGCGCCTCAAGGTCTTCCCGAATCTGGTGGTACACCACCTCGGAGTTGTGCACCACGAGGCCTTCGGCGATGAAGTTGTGTGGTCCGTCAACCTCGATGTCGTACACCGGCTCGACGGCATACGGCTCGATCGACTGGACCCTTTCAAATCCGAGCCAGTCGTTGCAGTGCACCCGGATCGTCGTCCCGTGCGAACTGTTGGATGAATGCATGTAGCGACGACGGCCGAAGCGGTCGGTTCGCTTGGGGTTGCGGCACCCGAGCCGCTCGAAGTCGCCCGAAATACCCAGCCGCCAAGCGATTTGCATGCGCTCCGGAGCGTGACGGTAGGGCTGGGTAAACGACCACGGACCGCCTGTTCGCAATCCGGATAACTGAGCCAGTTCACGCGCTTGACCAATAAGCGCCTCGTTGGCGCAGGTCAACAAGATTGAACCGCTCTTGTCGGGGCCCACGTAACCATCGGCGTCGACCCAGCCGCCCAGGAAGGCCAGCCGCTCATCCACGGGCAAGCCATAAACCCAATCTGGCACCCGCTTCGTCAGGGCCAAGCCGCTGAAGCCAAGCTCCACAACCAACTCAGTTAAAGCCTTGGAGTTAACGACCACGCGATACTCGTCAGCTTCGATGCAGCGCAGGCCGAACAAGTCGTTCACAACACGTGCAAGCTCGGCACGCAGGTCGACGTCGGTTGCCGGAATGGCGAATTGAACGCGATGCGTCCTCGTCGAGAGGTGTAGGTTGCCGTCGCCGACGTACAACCCCAGCAGCCACATCAGGTCGACGGAACTCGTCGAAGGTGAAGTGAACCCGGGAATATTCGGAAGTTCCGCGCTCGCACCGAATTCGGGTAGCTGGCGCGGCACAGCAATGAAGTCGCCTGCCTTTATCTCGCCGACATTCACCCACCGTCGCGCATACCGGCGGCGTTGCCGACCCGGCTTGCGCTCGTCACGCAATACCAGGATCGGGTGGTTGTCGGTTGCGCGAATGCTGCGACGAGTCGTCTTGACCGCATAGGTCAGCCGGGTGTCGGTTTGCGCCGACGCCTTGACCGGGGCGACGACGAATCGCTCCGCATCCTCGTCGTAGGCGAACACGCGGTCGCCGTATGCGATCTCCTTGATCGGGACTTGCCCGCGGTTGGCAGTCCAGACCAACGTGTCACCCGCCAGGCATTCGTACTGCGCCGCGACGCCCGCCACCAGCCGCTGCTTCTCCGCCTCCGGGATCCCCAGCCGGTCGTAGGTGTTGCGGATGTCCTCGGGGAGGTCATCCCACGTCGCGGCCTGTTTCTCGGTGGAACGCACGAAATACTTGATGTTGTCGAAGTCGATGCCCTCGAGGTTGGAGCCCCAGTTCGGCATGGGCTTGCGCTCGAAGATGCGGAGCGCCTTGAGCCGGGTCTGCAGCATCCACTCGGGCTCGTTCTTCTTCGCCGATATGTCGCGCACCACCGCCTCGGACAGCCCGCGCTGCGCGCTGGCGCCCGCGACGTCGGAGTCCGCCCAGCCGTAGCCGTACCGCCCCAGCGAGGCGATCGCCTCCTCCTGGGTCAGCGGCTGGGCAGGGGCCCTGTCGGCCTCAAGGGTCATAACGACGCTCCTTCGGTGTTCGTGGTGTCGCGACGTGGGCTGGCCGCCGGAACCGTGAGTGGTACATGGGTGGTGCAGGCGCAGTTTCCGTTGACGATGGTCGCCAACCGCTGCACGTGGGTTCCGAGCACCTCGGCCATGGCCTGCTGCTCGGCTTCACACAATTCGGGGAATTCCTCGGCGACGTGGGACACAGGGCAGTGGTGCTGGCAGATCTGCACGCCGTGGATCGGCCCGCCCACCCGCGTCGTGGTCGCGACGTAACCGGCCTTGGTCAGCGCGCCGGCGACCCGCTCGGCCGCCGCCTCGACCTCGGCGTCGTCGCCGCTGTCGGCCGCCTCGACCCCGGCGAGGATCGCGTCGATGCGCCGCCGTGCGAAGGTGCGGACGGCGTCCTCGCCGCCGATCTCCCGCAGCTGGCGCATGGCCGCCGCGGCCAGGTCGTCGTAGGCGTGGTCGAGCTTGGCCCGGCCGGCCCCAGTCAGCCGGAAGCGCTTGGCGGGGCGCCCGCGGCCCACCTGCCGCCACGGCTCGGCGGCCACCGCCTCCGCGTCGCCCGCCTCGATCAGCGCGTCGAGGTGACGCCGCACGCCGGCGGGAGTCAGGCCGAGCCGGTCCCCGATCTCGACGGCGGTGATCGATCCGGATTCCAGCAGCAGGCGCACGATGGCGCGGCGGGTGTGACCATCCGGCACCGCGGCGCCGACGGGAGCCACGGGCGCCTCATCGAGGCTGGTTCGGATTTTCACAACACCAGTGTGACGCAATTCCGGGGATCGGTCCACCAAGGGTCCCCTGTCTTGATCGCCGCCGGCTCGGGCCCGACGGCTACGCTGCTCTGATGGCAGCCCGCCACCACACGCTGAGCTCGTCGATCGCCAGCCTGCACGGCGACGAGCAAGCGGTGGGTTCGCCGCTGAACGATACCGAGTTCACCGCGCTGCAGCGCACCCGCCTGTTCGGCGCCACCGGCACCGTCCTGATGGCGATCGGTGCGTTGGGCGCCGGGGCGCGGCCCGTCGTGCAAGACCCGACGTTCGGGGTCCGGCTGCTCAACCTGCCGTCGCGCATCCAGACGGTCTCGCTGACGATGACGACGACGGGCGCGGTGATGATGGCGCTGGCCTGGCTGATGCTGGGGCGGTTTGCGCTGGGCAACCGGAAAATGTCGCGCGGGGACCTGGACCGCACCCTGCTGCTGTGGACGCTGCCGCTGCTGATCGCGCCGCCGATGTACAGCAAGGACGTCTACTCGTACCTGGCCCAGAGCCAGATCTCGCTGGAGGGGCTCGACCCTTACAAGGTGGGCCCGGCGTCCGGGCTGGGCCTCGGCCACGTGTTCACGCTGTCGGTGCCGACGCTGTGGCGCGAGACGCCCGCACCGTACGGCCCGTTGTTCCTGTGGATCGGGCGCGGCATCTCGGCGCTGACCGGGGAGAACATCGTCGCCGCCGTGCTGTGCCACCGGATCGTGGTGCTGATCGGGGTCGGCCTGATCGTGTGGGCCACCCCGCGGCTGGCCCGGCGCTGCGGCGTCGCCGAGGTGAGCGCCCTGTGGCTGGGGGCCGCCAATCCGCTGCTGATCATGCACCTGGTCGCCGGCGTCCACAACGAGGCGCTGATGCTCGGGCTGATGCTGGCCGGCGCCGAGTTCGCGCTGCGCGGCATCGACTCTCCGCGACTGCTGCCCACCTCGTGGCGGCCGGGCCCGAGCTGGGAGCCGTTGGGCATGCTGCTCGCGGGCGCGATCCTGATCACCCTGTCCTCGCAGGTGAAGCTGCCGTCGCTGCTGGCGCTCGGATTCGTCACGATGGCGCTGGCCTACCGCTGCGGCGGCAACCTGCGCGCCCTGCTGCTGGCGGGCGGTGGGATGGCGGCGCTGGCACTGGCGGTGATGGCCCTGGTCGGCTGGGCCAGCGGGCTGGGATTCGGCTGGATCTACACGCTGGGCACCGCCAACGTGGTGCGCAGCTGGATGTCGCCGCCGACGCTGCTGGCCCTGGGCACCGGACAGGTGGGGATCCTGCTGGGCCTCGGCGATCACACCACCGCCGTGCTGGGGCTGACCCGTGGCATCGGCGTGCTGATCATCATGGTGCTGGTGGCCTGGTTGCTGGTGGCCGTCTTCCGCGGCCGGCTGCACCCGATCGGCGGCCTGGGCGTCGCGCTGGGCATCTGCGTGTTGCTGTTCCCGGTGGTGCAGCCCTGGTATCTGCTGTGGGCAATCATCCCGCTGGCCGCGTGGGCGACGCGCCCAGGCTTCCGGGTGGCGGTGATCGTCATCACCCTCGTCGTCGGCATCTTCGGCCCGACGGCCAACGGCGACCGCTTCGCCCTCTTTCAGATCGTCGACGCCACGCTGGCCAGCAGCCTGATCGTGGCGGTTCTCATCGCGTTGACCTACACCCGTCTGCCGTGGCGCCAACTGCGGCCGACGGGCCCGGAAACCAACGGCCAGACGGCCGTCACGCTGCCCGCCGAGCCCCCCAGGACCGCCCCTCGCTCCGAGGCGGCACCCGACGCCTACGCTGATTCCACGTGAGCCCGCTCCCCGAAACGCCCGACACTGTCGTGCGGCTGCGCGGGGTTACCAAGCAATACGGGTCCGGCGCGGCCGCCGTCGAGGCCGTCTCCAACCTCGATCTGGAGGTGCACGCCGCCGAGGTGCTCGCCCTGCTCGGGCCCAACGGCGCCGGTAAGACCACGACGGTCGAGATGTGCGAGGGCTTCGCGCGTCCCGACGCCGGCACGATCCGGGTGCTCGGCCTGGACCCCGTGGCCGACAACGCGCGCCTGCGCGCGCGCATCGGGGTGATGCTGCAGGGCGGCGGCGGTTACCCCGCGGCGCGGGCGGGCGAAATGCTCAACCTGGTGGCCGCCTACTCCGCCGACCCGCTGGACCCGGCGTGGCTGCTGGACACCCTCGGCCTCACCGACGCCGCCCGCACCACCTACCGGCGGCTCTCCGGCGGGCAGCAGCAACGGCTGGCGCTGGCCTGTGCGCTGGTCGGCCGGCCCGAGCTGGTGTTCCTCGACGAGCCCACCGCCGGCATGGACGCCCACGCCCGGTTGCTGGTCTGGGAGCTCATCGACGCGCTGCGCCGCGACGGCGTGACCGTGCTGCTGACCACGCACCAGCTCAAGGAGGCCGAGGAACTCGCCGATCGGCTGGTGATCATCGACCACGGGGTGACGGTGGCGTCGGGCACCCCGACCGAACTGATGCGCGCGGGCGCCAAGGACCAGCTGCGGTTCACCGCGCCGCCACGCCTCGACCTGTCCCTGCTGGCGTCCGCGCTGCCGGAGGACTACAAGGCCACCGAGGTGACGCCGGGCGAGTACCTGGTCGAGGGCCCGGTCGACCCGCAGGTGCTGGCGACCGTCACGGCGTGGTGCGCACAAATCGACGTGCTGGCCACCGACATGCGCGTCGAGCAACGCAGCCTCGAGGACGTCTTCCTCGACCTCACCGGCAGGAAGCTACGGCCGTGACTCATTCAGGGACCCAGTCGAACACCTTCCCCGCGGGGACCTTCAAACCCCACCCGCGCCCCAGCCCCGTGCCGCGGATGCTCGCGGCGCAGTTCGGGCTGGAGCTCAAGCTGCTGCTGCGCAACGGCGAGCAATTGCTGCTGACCATGTTCATCCCGATCACGCTGTTGGTGGGGCTGACCCTGCTGCCCTTCGGCGACTTCGGCCGCAACCGCGCGGCCACGTTCGTCCCGGTGATCATGGCCCTCGCGGTGATCTCGACCGCCTTCACCGGGCAGGCGATCGCCGTCGCCTTCGATCGCCGCTACGGCGCGCTGAAACGGCTCGGGGCCACCCCGCTGCCGGTCTGGGGCATCATCGCCGGAAAGTCGCTGGCGGTCGTCACGGTGGTGTTCCTGCAGGCAATCCTGTTGGGCGCCATCGGTTTTGCGCTCGGCTGGCGACCCGCACCCGCGGCGTTGCTGTTGGGCGCGGCCGTCATCGCGCTGGGCACCGCGGGCTTCGCGGCGCTCGGGCTGTTGCTCGGCGGGACGCTGCGCGCCGAGATCGTGCTGGCGGTGGCCAACCTGATGTGGTTCGTCTTTGCCGGCCTGGGTGCGCTCACTCTGGAAACCAGGATGATCCCGCCGGTGGTGAAATGGCTTTCCCGGCTCACCCCGTCGGGCGCGCTCACCGAGGCGCTCTCCCAAGCGATGACGCTGTCGGTGGACTGGTTCGGAGTCGTCGTCCTGGCGGTGTGGGGCGCGCTGGCCGCGCTGGCCGCCCGGCGCTGGTTCCGCTTCACCTAGACGGCATCGCGCTGAGGTCGCCGAGATTGGCGCCATGGTCGCGGGTCGCGCCGATTCACAGCCATGGCGGCAATTTCGGCGCAACGGGCCCGTACTACAGACCGTAGTTTTTCTTGGCTTACCATCGGGCGGTGCTACGACGAACGCTGCGGCGGTTGGTGGACCTGCTCCCCGACCCCAGCCTGCGCGCCCAGCGGATCGTCGCCGCCCTCGTCATCCTCACGCAGGGCGGCATTGCGGTCACCGGGGCGATCGTGCGCGTCACTGCCTCCGGGCTGGGCTGCCCCACCTGGCCGCAGTGCTTTCCCGGCAGCTTCACCCCGGTCGCGGTGGCCGAGGTGCCACGGATTCACCAGGCCGTCGAGTTCGGCAATCGGATGATCACCTTCGCCGTGGTGATCACCGCGGCGCTTGCCGTGCTGGCCGTGACCCGCGCGCGCCGGCGCACCGAGGTCCTGGTCTACGCGTGGCTGATGCCGGTGTCGACGGTGGTGCAGGCGGTGATCGGCGGCATCACCGTGCGCACCGGGTTGCTGTGGTGGACCGTGGCCGTGCACCTGCTGACGTCGATGGCGATGGTGTGGCTGTCGGTGCTGCTCTACGTCAAGGTGGGCGAGCCCGATAACGGCGTGGTCCACTACGCGGTGCCGCGGCCGCTGCGCGCGCTGACCGCGCTGAGCGCGGTGAACCTGGCGGCGGTGCTGGTCGCCGGCACGCTGGTGACTGCCGCCGGCCCGCACGCCGGCGACCGCAGCCCCAGCCGCACGGTGCCCCGGCTGAAGGTCGAGATCACCACGCTGGTGCACGCGCATTCGTCGCTGCTGGTCTCCTACCTGGCGCTGCTGGTCGGGCTCGGCTTCGGGCTGCTGGCGGTGGGCGCCGGCCGGGCCATCCGGCTGCGGCTGGGCGTGCTGGTCGCCCTGGTGTGTGCCCAGGCCGCGGTCGGCACCGCCCAGTACTACACGGGGGTGCCCGCCGCCCTGGTCGCGGTGCACGTGGCCGGCGCGGCTGCCTGCACGGCGGCGACGGCGGCGCTATGGGCCTCAATGCGACAACGGACCGAGGCCCAGCCGCTCGCAGGCTGACTCCACGGCGAGGGCGAACTCGCGCTGGGCCCGCCCGCGGGTGTCGGCGTCAAGCCGCGACCAGCCCAGCGACGGCGCCACCAGGTCGAGCCCCACCAGCCGGTCCCCCGCCAGGTCGGCGCGCGCGTAAAGCAGCTCGCGCGAGCCGATTCCGGCGCGTTGCGCGGCCGACGCGATGGCGGCGTATCCGAGGTCCCACGACTCGAACTCCGGCTCGCCCGGCCACGCGTGCGACCCCTGCCCGCCGATGAATACCAACGCCGACCGAGCCGTCCCGTCCGTCAGCACCGGTAGCCCGTCGTCCTCGAGGTCGCGCAGGTACCGCTCGCCGAGGTTCCACGCGATCGCGTCGGGCGGGTTGAGCAGGTGGCGCACCCGGCGGATCCAGGCCAGGAAGTCGTCGCGTGGTTCGGGGGCGCGGCGCAGGATCACCAGGTCGGCGCCGACGGTCCGCGGGTCGTCCCAGGGCAACCAGCGCGCGTGCAGCCCGCGGGTTCGCAGCGCGGGCACCAGCCCCGCATCGTCGGGGTGTCGGGGATCACCCGCCAGCACGATGCGCGGATGGAAGACGTCCGGGCGGGCCAGCTTCATGCCCGGGCATGATATCCACATGCACGCAATCGAAATCAGCGAAACCGGTGGTCCCGAAGTCCTGCGGTATGTCGACGTCCCCGAGCCCACGCCCGGCCCCGGCGAACTCTTGATCAAGGCCGAGGCGATCGGCGTCAACTACATCGACACCTATTTCCGCTCCGGGCAGTACCCGCGCGAGGTGCCGTTCCTCCTCGGCCAGGAGACCGCCGGCACCGTCGTCGCCACGGGTGACGGGGTCGACGATTTCAGCGAGGGCGACCGGGTGGGCACCGCCGCGGCGTCCGGCGCCTACGCCGAATTGGCGACCGCCCCAGCGGCTTTGACCGCGAAGGTGCCCGATGGCGTGACGTCCGAGGTGGCCGCCTCGGTGATGCTCAAGGGCCTGACCGCGCACTACCTGCTGACGTCGGTGTATCCGGTCAAAAGCGGTGACACCGTGCTGGTGCACGCGGGCGCCGGCGGGGTCGGGCTGATCCTGACGCAGTGGGCCACGTTGCTCGGGGCGCGGGTCATCACCACCGTCTCCACGCCGGAGAAGGAGCGGCTGTCCAAGGAGGCCGGCGCCGCCGAGGTGCTCTCCTACCCCGACGACCCAAACGAATTCGCCGAGAAGATCCGCGAATTGACCGGGGGCGAAGGGGTGGCCGCGGTGTACGACGGCGTCGGCGCGACGACCTTCGACGCCAGCCTGGCCAGCCTGGCCGTCCGGGGCACCCTCGCGCTGTTCGGCGCCGCCAGCGGGCCCGTTCCGCCGTTCGACCCGCAGCGCCTCAACGCCGCCGGGTCGGTGTTCTTGACCCGGCCGTCGCTGGCGCACTTCATCCGCACCGGCGACGAATTCCATTGGCGCGCGGGCGAACTGTTCGACGCGATCGCCGGCGGCGGCATCACCATCGAGGTCGGCGGCCGCTATCCGCTCGCCGAAGCGGCGCGCGCACACCAGGACCTGCAGGGCCGCAAGACGACGGGCTCGATCGTGCTGCTGCCATAACGGTTCGGCGCACCTATCACAGCGGCCCCAAAAGGGAAGGGGTCGACGTTTTGCCCGCCTCGCAGCGACACCTCTTCCACCACAAAGGTTGTCGCTGTGAGGCGGGCACAAAGGGTGCCGCCTCGCGGAGAGACGGGTGTGACCGGTGCTACAGCAGCGTCGGCAGCGCGATCACCGAGTCGACCGCCAGCGCGCAGAACACCACCGCCAGGTAGTTGTTCGATTGCAGGAACAGCCGCAGCGGCTTGACCGGCTCCCCGGCGCGCACGCCGGCGTACAGCTGATGCGCCATGGCCAGGAACCACACCCCGGCCAGCAGGGCGACCGCCGCGTACAGCCAGCCGGTGGCCAGCGCGAGCGCCAGCGTCGCGAGCACGGTCAGCCAGGTGTAGATCAGGATCTGCTTGGTGACCTGACGCTCGGTCGCCACCGCGGGCAGCATCGGGACGCCGGCCGCCTTGTAGTCGTCCTTGTACCGCATCGCCAAGGCCCAGGTGTGCGGCGGCGTCCAGAAGAAGATGATCGCGAACATCACCAGCGCCGGCCAAGAGATGGTGCCGGTGACCGCGGACCAGCCGATCATCACCGGCATGCAGCCCGCGGCCCCGCCCCACACGACGTTTTGCGACGTGCGGCGCTTGAGCAACAGCGTGTAGACGAACACGTAGAACGCGATGGTGGCCACGGCCAGCAGCCCGGACAACAGGTTGGTCGTCCACCACAGCCAGAAGAACGAGCCCACGCTGAGCACCAGCCCCAGGACCAGGGCATTTCGCGTCGGCACCGCGGCGCGCGCCAACGGCCTGCGCGCAGTGCGCTTCATCACCTTGTCGATGTCGGCGTCGGCCACACAGTTGAGCGTGTTGGCGCCGCCGGCGGCCAGCATCCCGCCGATCAGCGTGTTGAGGATCAGCAACGGGTTCACGGTGCCGCGGTGGGCGAGCAGCATCGCCGGGATCGCGGTGACGAGCAGCAACTCGATGACCCGCGGCTTGGTGAGCGCCAGGTACGCCAGGACCGTGCCTTGCACCCGGCCCGGTGCCTCTCGACTCGGCGCGACGCGCCCGCGAACGCTCACGCAATAACTCCTCGGGGTCGCAGCAGCGCGCAGCATCTACTACGCACGATGGTAGACCGCGTGCCGGCGGCCGCCTGCCCGGAGGGTCCGAAAGGGATTCTTCCGAGAATTCCGAACAGATTGCAAAGCCCAGGCGACCGGGGCGTATTTTCACAGCCGCCGGCGTTGGGTACTACAGAACTCTGCACTGCAGGAGCCGGCACTCCCGCATTAGGGTAGGCAATATCAGCTTGATGACCCAAGGACTGAGGCTGTGACGACACTCGAAGAGATCTCCACGCTGACCCAACCGCACCTCCCCGACGACTGGACCGAGATCGATTCGGCCGCGGTCGACACGATCCGGGTGCTGGCCGCCGACGCGGTCCAAAAAGTCGGCAACGGCCACCCCGGAACGGCGATGAGCCTGGCCCCGCTGGCCTACACCCTGTTTCAGCGCACGATGCGCCACGACCCCAGCGACACCTACTGGCTGGGTCGTGACCGGTTCGTGCTGTCGGCCGGGCATAGCAGCCTCACGCTGTACCTGCAGCTGTACCTGGGCGGGTTCGGCCTGGAGCTGTCGGACATCGAGTCGTTGCGCACGTGGGGATCCAAGACGCCCGGGCACCCGGAGTTCCGGCACACCAAGGGCGTTGAGATCACCACCGGCCCGCTCGGTCAGGGCCTGGCGTCGTCGGTCGGGATGGCGATGGCGTCGCGCTACGAGCGCGGCCTGTTCGACCCGGACGCCGAGCCGGGCACCAGCCCGTTCGACCACTTCATCTTCGTGATCGCCTCCGATGGGGACATCGAGGAGGGCGTGACGTCCGAGGCGTCGTCGCTGGCGGCCGTGCAGCAGCTGGGCAACCTGATCGTGTTCTACGACCACAACCAGATCTCCATCGAGGACGACACCAACATCGCGCTGTGCGAGGACACCGCCGCGCGTTACGAGGCCTACGGCTGGCACGTGCAGCGGGTGGAGGGCGGCGAGAACGTCGTCGGCATCGAGGAGGCAATCGCCAACGCCAAGGCCGTCACCGACCGGCCGTCGTTCATCGAGCTGCGCACCATCATCGGCTACCCGGCGCCCAAGCTGATGAACACCGGCAAGGCGCACGGCGCCGCCCTGGGCGACGAAGAGGTCGCGGCCGTCAAGAAGATCCTCGGCTTCGACCCGGACAAGAACTTCGAGGTGCGCGACGAGGTCATCGCCCACACCCGCAAGCTGGTGGACCGCGGCAAGGAAGCGCACGAGAAGTGGCAGGCGGAGTTCGACGCGTGGGCGCAGCGGGAACCCGATCGCAAGGCGCTGCTGGACCGGTTGACCGCCGAGAAGCTGCCCGAGGGCTGGGACGCCGACGTCCCGACCTGGACCCCGGAGGACAAGCCGTTGGCCACCCGCGCGGCGTCCGGCAAGGTGCTGAACGCGGTGGGGCCGAAACTGCCCGAGCTGTGGGGCGGCTCGGCCGACCTGGCGGGCAGCAACAACACCACCATGGACAACGTCAAATCGTTTGGGCCCCCGTCGATTTCGACGAAGGACTACACCGCCGACTGGTACGGTCGCACGCTGCACTTCGGCGTTCGCGAACACGCGATGGGCGCGATCCTGTCCGGCATCGTGCTGCACGGCCCGACCCGGGCCTACGGCGGCACGTTCCTGCAGTTCTCCGACTACATGCGCCCGGCCGTGCGCCTCGCGTCGCTGATGAACATCGACACGATCTACGTGTGGACGCACGATTCGATCGGGCTGGGTGAGGACGGCCCGACCCACCAGCCGATCGAGCACCTGGCCGCGCTGCGCGCCATCCCCCACCTGTCGGTGGTGCGCCCGGCCGACGCCAACGAGACCGCGTACGCCTGGCGCACGATCCTGGCCCGCGGCAACGGCAGCGGCCCGGTCGGCCTGATCCTGACCCGCCAGGGCGTGCCGGTCCTGGACGGCACCAACTTCGAGGGAGTCGGGCGCGGCGGCTACATCCTCGGTGATGACGGCGGCGACGAGCCCGACGTCGTGCTGATCGCCACGGGCTCCGAGGTTCAGCTCGCCGTCGAGGCGCGAAACCTGCTGGCGGACAGGGACATCGTCGCGCGGGTGGTGTCCATGCCGTGCGTCGAGTGGTTCGAGTCGCAGCCCGAGGAGTACCGCGACAGCGTGCTGCCCCCGTCGGTGTCGGCGCGGGTGGCCGTCGAGGCCGGGGTCGCGCAGTCCTGGCACAAGCTCGTCGGCGACACCGGTCGCATCGTGTCGATCGAGCACTACGGCGAATCCGCCGATTACAAGACTTTGTTCCGTGAGTTCGGCTTTACCGCCGAAGCCGTCGCGGCGGCCGCGGAGCAGGTAGTCGATAACTGAGAAAGGGTGATTCACATGGCCAGTCAGAACCCCAACCTCGCGGCGTTGAGCGCAGCAGGGGTGTCCGTTTGGCTGGATGACTTGTCGCGCGAGCGGCTGCGGTCGGGCAACCTGCAGGAGCTGATCGACACCAAAAGCGTTGTCGGCGTGACCACCAACCCCTCGATCTTCCAGAAGGCACTCGCCGACAGCGACACCTACGACGAACAGATCTCCGAGTTGGCCGAACGCGGTGCCGATGTGGACGCCACCATTCGCACGGTCACCACCGACGACGTCCGCAACGCGTGCGACGTGCTGCGGCCGCAGTGGGAGGCCTCCGACGGCGTCGACGGCCGGGTGTCCATCGAGGTCGACCCGCGCCTCGCCGCCGAGACCGACAAGACCACCGCGCAGGCCGTCGAGCTGTGGAAGATCGTCGACCGGCCCAACTTGTTCATCAAGATCCCGGCGACCAAGGCCGGCATTCCGGCCATCACTTCCGTTCTGGCGGAGGGGATTTCGGTCAACGTCACGCTGATCTTCTCCGTTGAGCGGCACCGCCAGGTGATGGACGCCTACCTGGCCGGGCTGGAGAAGGCCCGCGAGGCCGGGCACGACCTGTCCAAGATCCATTCGGTGGCATCGTTCTTCGTCTCGCGGGTGGACACTGAGGTCGACAAGCGGCTGGAGAAGATCGGCTCCGAAGACGCGCTCGCGCTGCGCGGAAAGGCCGGCGTCGCCAACGCCCGGCTGGCGTACGCCGCCTACGAAGAGGTCTTCAAGGGCGGCGATCGCTACGAGTCGCTCAAGTCCGCCGGGGCCCGCGTGCAGCGCCCGTTGTGGGCGTCGACGGGGGTCAAGAACCCCGACTACTCCGACACCCTCTACGTCACCGAGCTGGTCGCGCCGAACACGGTTAACACCATGCCGGAGAAGACGATCGACGCCGTCGCCGATCACGGTGAAATCAAGGGCGACACCGTCAGCGGCACCGCATCGGCCGCTCAGGAGGTGTTCGACAAGCTGGCCGCGGTCGGCGTCGACCTGACCGACGTCTTCGTGGTGCTGGAAAACGAGGGCGTGGAGAAGTTCGTGGAGTCCTGGACCGAGCTGTTGGAAGAGACGCAGAAGCAACTCGATTCCCTCGGCAAATGAGCCCGGCGGGCTCGAAGGCGGGCTCCCGCGACGCCGCGCAGTGGCGAAACCCGTTGCGGGACAAGCAGGACAAGCGACTGCCCCGGATCGCGGGCCCGTGCGGCATGGTGATCTTCGGGGTCACCGGCGACCTGGCCCGCAAAAAAGTGATGCCGGCCATCTACGACCTGGCCAACCGCGGGTTGCTGCCGCCCACCTTCTCGCTGGTGGGTTTTGCCCGGCGGGATTGGCAGACGCAGGATTTCCGCAAGGTGGTCTACCAGGCCGTCAAGGAGCACTGCCGCACGCCGTTCCGGGAGGAGAACTGGGAGCGGCTGGCCGAGGGATTCCGTTTCGTGCCGGGCGCTTTCGATGACGACGAGGCGTTCGCCCGGCTCGCTGAGACGCTGGAGAAGCTCGACGCCGAGCGCGGCACCGGCGGCAACCACGCCTTCTACCTGGCGATCCCACCGAACGCCTTCCCGGTGGTGTGCGAGCAGCTGCACAAGTCCGGCCTGGCCCGCCCGCAGGGCGACCGGTGGAGCCGGGTCGTCATCGAAAAGCCGTTCGGCCACGACCTGGAAAGCGCCCGCGAGCTGAACAAAACCGTCAACGCCGTCTTCCCGGAGGAGGCGGTGTTCCGCATCGACCACTATCTGGGCAAGGAGACGGTCCGCAACATCCTGGCGCTGCGGTTCGCCAACCAGTTGTTCGACCCGATCTGGAACGCCCACTACGTCGACCACGTGCAGATCACCATGGCCGAGGACATCGGGCTGGGTGGCCGGGCCGGCTACTACGACGGCATCGGCGCCGCCCGCGATGTCATCCAGAACCACCTCATGCAGCTGCTGGCGCTGACCGCGATGGAGGAGCCGGTGAGCTTCAATCCGGCTGCGCTGCAAACCGAGAAGATCAAGGTGCTCTCGGCGACGCAGCTCGCCGAACCGCTCGACGAGACCACCAGCCGCGGCCAGTACACCGGCGGCTGGCAGGGCGGCGAGAAGGTCGTCGGGCTGCTCGACGAGGAGGGGTTCTCCAAGGACTCCACCACGGAGACGTTCGCCGCGATCACTCTCGAGGTCGATACCCGCCGCTGGGCCGGCGTGCCGTTCTACCTGCGAACCGGTAAACGCCTGGGCCGCAGGGTGACCGAGATCGCCCTGGTCTTCAAGCGCGCGCCGCACCTGCCGTTCGACGCGACCATGACCGACGAGCTCGGCGCCAACGCGATGGTCATCCGGGTGCAGCCCGACGAGGGCACCACCCTGCGGTTCGGCTCCAAGGTGCCGGGCACCGCCATGGAAGTCCGCGACGTCAACATGGACTTCTCCTATGGATCGGCGTTCGCCGAGGAATCACCGGAGGCCTACGAGCAGCTCATCCTCGACGTGCTGCTCGGCGAGCCATCCCTGTTCCCGGTCAACGAGGAAGTCGAATTGGCCTGGGAGATACTCGATCCCGTCCTCGAGAACTGGGCTTCGCACGGCAAGCCCGACCCCTACGAGGCCGGCACCTGGGGCCCGGAATCGGCGTTCGAGATGCTGCGCCGCACGGGCAGGGAATGGCGGCGGCCGTGATTGTCGACCTGCCCGAAACGACCACCACCGCGGTCAACAAGAAACTGAGCGAGCTGCGCGAAAAGGCCGGCGCCGTCACGATGGGGCGGGTGCTGACGCTGCTCATCGCGCCCGACAGCGAGGACGTGCTGGAGGAATCGCTCAAGGCGGCCAACGACGCCAGCCACGAGCACCCGAGCCGCATCATCGTCACGATGCGGGGCGACCCGTACGCCGACGAGCCACGCCTCGACGCCCAGCTGCGCTCCGGCGGCGACACCGGCGCCAGCGAGGTGGTGATCCTCAACCTCTCCGGGCCGCTGGCCGGCCACGCCGCCAGCGTGGTCGTCCCGTTCCTGCTGCCCGACATCCCCGTCGTGGCGTGGTGGCCCGACATCGCGCCGGAGAAGCCGGCGCAGGACCCGTTGGGCAAGTTGGCAATCCGGCGCATCACCGACGCCACCAACGGCATCGACCCGTTGTCGGCGATCAAGAGCCGCCTGCCCGGGTACAGCGCCGGCGACACCGACCTGTGCTGGGCGCGCATCACCTACTGGCGGGCGCTGCTGACCTCCGCCGTGGACCAGCCGCCGCACGAACCGATCGAGTCGGCGCTGGTTTCCGGCCTCAAGACCGAGCCCGCGCTCGACATCCTGGCGGGCTGGCTGGCCAGCCGCATCGACGGTCCGGTGCGCCGGGCGGTCGGCGAGCTCAAAGTCGAGCTGGCACGCCAGAGCGAGACCATCACGCTCAGCCGGCCCCAGGAGGGCAGGACCGCCACCCTGAGCCGCACCGCGCGCCCGGACGCCCTGGTTCCGTTGGCGCGCAGGGAAACCGGGGAATGCCTGGCCGAAGACCTGCGCCGGCTGGACGCCGACGAGGTCTACCGAACAGCGCTGGAGGGGATCAAGAAGGTGCAGTACGTATGAGCCCGATCGTCGAAGTACTCAAGGACGGCGACGCCCTCGTCGAGGCCGCGGGCGGACGGCTGGTCAAGACCATCCAGGACGCCGCGGCGGCGCGGGGCCGGGCCCTGATCGTGCTGACCGGCGGCGGCAATGGCATCGGGCTGCTGCGCTACCTCGCCACCCGTCGTGACGAGATCGACTGGTCCAAGGTGCACCTGTTCTGGGGCGACGAGCGCTACGTGCCCGAGGACGACGACGAGCGCAACGACAAGCAGGCGCGGGAGGCCCTGCTCGATCACGTCGACATCCCGTCGAGCCAGGTGCACACGATGCCGGCCAGCGACGGCGAATTCGGCGCGGACCTCGCGGCCGCGGCGCTGGCCTACGAGCAGCTGCTGGCCGCCAACGCCGAACCCGGCCAGCCGGTGCCGAATTTCGACGTCCACCTGCTGGGAATGGGGCCGGAGGGCCACATCAACTCCCTCTTCCCGGACACCCCGGCCGTGCGCGAGACCAGCCGCATGGTGGTCGCCGTCGAGGACTCCCCCAAACCGCCGCCGCAGCGAATCACGTTGACGCTGCCCGCTATCCGGCGTTCCCGCGAGGTGTGGCTGATGGTGTCCGGGGCGGGCAAGGCCGAGGCGGCGGCCGCCGCCATCGGTGGCGCCCCGCCGGCGTCGGTGCCGGCCGCCGGGGCCGTCGGCCTCGAGACCACGCTCTGGCTGCTCGACCAGGAGGCCGCGTCCAAGCTTCCCGGCTAACCGGTCGGGGTAATAATGCAGTCATGGCAGACCGAACCGCGCGCGGGGGGCCCGAGCGAAGCCGGATCAAAACCCTCACCCAGGCGGCGCTGAACGCCGACAAGACCGTCGAACAGGTCGAGGACGTGCTCGACGGCCTGAGCACCACGATGAGGGAGCTGAACAGCTCGCTCACCAACCTCAACGCCACGGTCGAACGGATGGAGGCCGGGCTGGATCACCTCGACGGCACCCTCGCCAGCCTCGACGACCTGGCCAAGCGGCTGATCGTGCTGGTCGAGCCCGTGGAGGCCATCGTCGCGCGGATCGACGACATGGTGAAGGTGGGCGAGACGATGATGTCACCGCTGTCGATCACCGAGCATGCCGTGCGCGGCGTGCTGGACCGGCTGCGCAACCGCTAGCCCTACATCTTGGTGGATCGGGCCATCACGAAGCTGTACAGGCCGTAGGTGATGATCCCCACGCCGGCCGCGATCAACAACGCCGCCCCGTAGGGCTGGGCCCCGAGGGTTTTCAGCGCCCCGTCGAGTCCGGTGGCCTTCTTCGGTTCGGAGCGGCAGGCGGCGACGACAACCAACGCCCCGGTGCCGGCGATCACCACGCCCTTCGCCACATAGCCGGCGGCGCCGAGGCGTCGCACCAGACGACCCGACTTGCCCTTGAGGTCGCCGACGAAATTGCGGCTGGCGCCTTTGTAGACGTGATAGCACCCGACCACCACGATGAGCACGCCGCAGGCGATGAGCGCGAGCGTGCCAGCGGTGGTGTGCATCAGGCGCGCGCTGATGCTCGAATTCTGTTGATCGGCCGGCCTGCCCGCGCCCCGGGCGTATCCGCACGCCGAGTAGGCGAAGGCGAGGTAGACGGCCGCGAGTCCGAACGCCTTCGCCCGGTCCCACACTCCCGGCGACGAGCGCTCGGGTTCGCGGTCGTACGACCGCCCGAGGGCCGTCTCGACGAGCCGCCAAAGGCCCATCGCCAACAACGCGGCCGCGGCGATCCACAGCGCAAGCGGGCCGCCCGGTTTGGCCGCCAACGTCGACAGGGCCCCGGTCTGGTCGGCGGTGCCGCCGTCGCCGCACGCGACCCGGATGGCGAGATAGCCGACGATCAGGTGCAGCAGCCCGTTCACCACATACCCGCCCCGGGCGATTCGTTCGAACACGCCGTTCTGGGCCACTTGTGCCGGTTCCATGGCACGGGGATGCCCGTCAGCCGCTGTTACGTAACGCGCTCGCCAGTCCGTTCATCGTCAGCAGGATGCCGCGCTGCACCAATTCGTCGTCGTCGCCGGAGCGGTAGCGGCGGAGCAGCTCGACCTGCAGGTGGTTGAGCGGCTCCAGATACGGGAAGCGGTTGAACACCGAACGGGCCAGCGCCGGGTTGTCGGCGAGCAGGTCGTCCTGACTGGTGATGAGCTTGTGCATGGCGATGGTGCGCCGGTGCTCGTCGGCGATCTTGTCGAACACCCTGTGCCGCAACGATTCGTCGGCCACCAGCTCGGCGTAGCGGGCCGCCAGGCCCAGGTCGCTCTTGGACAGCACCTGCGCCATGTTCGAGAGCACGCTGGCAAAGAACGGCCACCGCTCGTACAGCTCGTGCAGGATCGCCACCCGCTCGGTTTCGCTCTCGGGGCCCGCCGCGATCCACTGCTCGAAGGCCGCGCCGGTGCCGTACCAGCCCGGCAGCATCACCCGCGACTGGCTCCAGGCCAGCACCCACGGGATGGCGCGCAGATCCGAGATGGATTCGGTGGGCTTGCGCGAGGTGGGCCGGCTGCCGATGTTCAGCGATCCGATCTCGCTGACGGGCGTGGACGCCTTGAAGTACTCGACGAATCCCGGTGTCTCGTGCACCAATTCGGCGTAGGCGCGGTGCGCCAGCGCGGCCACCTCGTCGAGCACCGCGTAGGCCGGTTCCGCGGCTTCGCCGAGGCCCTCCACGTCGAGCAGCGTCGACTCCACGGTGGCCGCCACCAAGCTCTCCAGGTTGCGCCGGGCCAGTTGCGGTTCGGCGTATTTGGCCGCGATCACCTCGCCCTGCTCGGTGAGGCGCAGCGAGCCGTTCACCGCGCCGGGCGGCTGCGCCAGGATCGCCTGGTAGCTGGGGCCGCCGCCGCGGCCGACGGTGCCGCCGCGACCGTGGAAGAGCCGCAACCGGATTCCGGTCTTGCGGGCCACCTCGACGAGGGTGAGCTCGGCGCGGTAGACGGCCCAGTTGGCGGCCAGGTATCCGCCGTCCTTGTTGGAGTCGGAGTAGCCCAGCATCACCTCTTGGCATCCGCCGCGGGCGTCCACCAGCGCCCGGTAGATGGGCAGGTCCAGCATCGCCTGCAGGATCGACGCGCCGTTGTGCAGGTCGTCGATTGTCTCGAACAGCGGCGAAATGCCCAGGGGGCAGTAGGGTTCCGGGCCCGACGCGTCCAGCAGGCCGGCCTCCTTCAACAGGATCGCGGCCTCCAGGACGTCGGACACCGACTGGCACATCGAGATGACGTAGTTGGGCACCGCCGCCGGTCCGTAGAGGTCGACGGCGCGGGCGGCGGCCGCGACGACGCCCAGCTCGCCGCGGGCGAGGTCGGACAGTTGCGCGCGGTCGCCGACCAGCGGCCGGCGGGTGGCGAGCTCGCCCGCCAGCAGCGCGACCCGCTCGTCTTCGGCCAGCGAGGCGTAGTCGGGATGCACCCCGGCCCAGGCCAGCAGCTCGGCGATCACCTCTTCGTGGACGTCGGAGTTCTGCCGCATGTCCAGGCCGGATAGATGGAACCCGAAGGCGTGCACGCTTTCTCGCAGCCGGGCCAGCCGATCGTCGGCGAGCAGCTCGGCGCCGTGTGTGCGCAGCGACGCGTCGATGACGTCCAGGTCGGCCCGCAGTTCCGCCGGAGCGGAGTACGGCCGCAGGCCCAGGTCGAGCTCGTGCTGCGGCCGGCGGTCCAGGATGTCGGTGCCCGTCGCGGTGAGGCGGGCCCGGATCACCCGCAGCGCGCGCCGGTAGGGCTCGTCGGCGCGGGCGCTCTCGTTGCCGCCCTCGGCCAGGGCGGTCAATTCGGGGGTGACCGTGATCAGCCGCGCCGACATCGACAGCTCCTGTTCGAGCTCCGTCAGCTCGGCCAGGTAGTGCGCCAGCGCGGTGAACGCGGCGCTGCCGGTGGCCCGCCGCACGACGTCGGCGGTGACGTTCGGGTTGCCGTCGCGGTCGCCGCCGATCCAGGACCCCGGCTGCAGGATGGGCGACGAAAGCAGGTCGGCGTCGGGCCAGCGCGCGCGCAGCGCCTCCCGGACCTCGGCGTTGACCTGCGGGATCACCTTGAACAGCGCGGCCGGGTAATACCGCAGGCCCACGTCGATCTCGTCGGTGATCTGCAGCCGGGACAGCCGGATGAGCGCGGTCTGCCACAGCGTGAGCACCTGGCGGCGCAACTCGAGCTCGATGTTGCGGCCGTCGTCGGTCTCGGTGTGCCCGGCGGCGCGCAGCCGCATCAATTCGGTGATGCGGTGCTGGGTCACGAACACGGTGCGCCGGCGGGTCTCGGTGGGATGGGCGGTGATCACCGGGGACACCAGGGCGCCCCGCAGCGCGTCGGCCACCGTGGCCGAATCGAGCTCTGCCCGATCGAGTTTCGCGTACGTCGCGGCCAGGCTGCTGTCCTGCGGTGGCTCGCCGGCGGCGACGTGGACGTCGCGTCGGCGTTCCCGGTGGATGTCTTCGGCGACGTTGGCCAGCAGCGCGAAGTGGCTGAACGCCCGGATGATCGGGATGGCCTGGTGGATGTCGATGCCGTCGAACATCCGCGCCATGTCGGCCCGGTCGATCTCGGAGCGGCGCACCCGGAAGGACTCCACCCGCGCGCGTTCCACGAGCTCGAACACCTCGTCGCCGTTCTGCTCACGCACGGTGTCGCCGAGGATGGTGCCCAGCAGCCTGATGTCGGCGCGCATCGGCTCGGTTGCCTCGCGGCCGACCCGGGTGCGTTGGACGGCACCGATCGGTTCCAGCGCGATGTCGGAAGCCTCAGCCATGCGTCCCAGTATCGAGGCGGATCGCCCGGCCCGCCCGTCGAGCGGTCAGGGCCATCGGCAGCAGTCGCGGCCGAGTGTGCAATTCACGACGCATCATCGGCGTGTCGCGTCGTGAATTTCACATTCGGCGCCGCGACGGTGCGGATGGAGGCCGGTCAGCGGTACTTGATCAGCAGGGCCATGCCGATGATGCACACCAGCCAGATGCCGACGATGAACACCGTCAGCCGGTCGAGGTTTTTCTCCACGACCGTCGACCCGGACAGGCTCGACTGCACGCCGCCGCCGAACAGCGTCGACAGGCCGCCACCCTTGGCGCGGTGCAGCAGCACCAGCAGCACCACCAGGATGCTCGTGACCACCAGGGTGATCTGCAGGGCCAATTGCATGCCAGAAAGCCTACCGGTGCGTTGGCGGCGTCACGGCAGGGGCCCGCCGGCGGCGATCGCCGCCAGGGTCGCGAACTGCTCGCCGTCCAGCGACGCGCCGCCGACCAGCCCACCGTCGACGTCGTCCTGAGCGACGAGTTCGCCGACGTTCTTCGCGTTCATCGAGCCGCCATAGAGCACCCGCACGGTTTCGGCGACCTTCGCCGAGGCGAGGGACGCCAACTCTTTGCGGATCGCCGCACACACCTCCTGGGCGTCGGCGGAGCTGGCCACCCGGCCGGTGCCGATCGCCCAGACCGGCTCGTAGGCGATCACCACGTTGCCGATCTGCTCGGCCGAGAGCCCGGCCAGCGAGCCGCGCAGCTGGTTTTCGCAGTAACTGACGTGCTCACCCGCCTCCCGGGTCTCCAGGTGCTCGCCGATGCACACGATCGGGGTGAGCTCGTGCTTGAGCGCGGCGGCGGCCTTGGCGGCCACCAGCGCGTCGTCCTCGTGGTGGTAGGTGCGCCGCTCGGAGTGGCCGACGACGACGAACTGGCAGCCCAGCTTGGCCAGGAAGGCGCCGCTGATGTCGCCGGTGTAGGCGCCCGAGTCGTGCGGGGACAGGTCCTGGGCGCCGTAGGTCAGCCGCAGCTTGTCGCCGTCGACCAGGGTCTGCACGCTGCGCAAGTCGGTGAACGGCGGGAGGACGGTGACGTCGACCTTGTCGTAGTACTTGTCCGGCAGCGCGAACGCTATCTTTTGCACCAGCGCGATCGCCTCGAAGTGATTGAGGTTCATCTTCCAGTTGCCGGCGATCAGCGGCTTGCGGCTCACGAGTCCCCTCCGGTCGGCTGCGGCCGGCTAAGCACCTCGATGCCCGGCAGCGTCTTGCCCTCCAGGTATTCCAGCGACGCTCCCCCGCCGGTCGAGATGTGCGAGAAGTCACCCTCGGGGATGCCGAGCGCGCGCACTGCGGCCGCGGAGTCGCCGCCGCCGACCACGCTGAAGGCGCCCTTGCCGGTGGCCGCGGCGACGGCCTCGGCCACGCCCTTGGTTCCGGCGGCGAACGCCGGGAACTCGAACACCCCCATCGGGCCGTTCCAGAAGACGGTTTCGGCGTTGGACAGCAGCGTGGTGAACCGCCGGACCGATTCGGGCCCGATGTCCAGGCCCATCTTGTCCTGCGGAATGCGGTCCGCCGCAACGGTTTCCGGCGGCGAATCGGCGGCGAACTTTTCCGCCACCACGATGTCCACCGGAAGGTGCAGCACGTCGGCGTAGGTCTCGCACAGCCGGCGGCAGGTGTCGACCATGTCGGGCTCGAGCAGCGACGTGCCGACCGAAAGGCCATGCGCGGCAAGGAAGGTGAAGCACATGCCGCCACCGATCACGATGCTGTCGGCCTTGGTCGCCAGCGACTCGATCACGCCGAGCTTGTCGGACACCTTCGACCCGCCGAGCACCACCGCGTAGGGGCGCTTGGTCGAGCTGGTCAGCTGCTCGAGGACCCGGATCTCCTCGGCCACCAGCGTGCCCGCGTAGTGCGGCAGCAGGGTCGCGACGTCATAGACGGAGGCCTGCTTGCGGTGCACCACGCCGAAGCCGTCGGAGACGAAAGCGCCGTCCGGCCCGACCAATTCGGCCAGCTGCCGGGCCAGCGCCAGGCGCTCGCCGTCGTCCTTGCTGGTTTCGCGCGGGTCGAAGCGGATGTTCTCCAGCAGCAGGATGTCGCCGTCGGTGAGGCCCTCGGCGCGGGCCAGCGCGTCGGTGCCGACGACATCGCCGGCCAGCTGCACGTGCCGCCCGAGCTGGTCGCCGAGCGCGGCGGCGACCGGCGCCAGCGACAGCTTCGGGTCGGCGCCGTTCTTGGGACGACCCAGATGCGCGGTGACCACGACCTTGGCGCCGGCCTCGAGCAGCGCCTGCAGCGTCGGCACCGACGCGGTGATGCGGCCGGCGTCGGTGATGGTCCCGTCATCCAGGGGGACGTTCAGGTCGGAGCGAACCAGCACGCCGCGACCCGAAACCCCCGCGGCCAGAAGGTCTTCGAGAGTTGGGATGCTCACGGTTTACAGCGACTTGCCGACCAGTGCGACGAGGTCGATGAGGCGGTTGGAGTAGCCCCACTCGTTGTCGTACCAGGACACCACCTTGGCCTGGTTGTCGATGACCTTGGTCAGCCCGGAATCGAAGATCGAGCTGTGCGGGTCGGTGACGATGTCGCTCGACACGATCGGGGCGTCGTAGTACTTCAGGATGCCCTTGAGCCGGCCCTCGGCGGCAGCCTTGAACGCGGCGTTGATGTCCTCGGCGCTGGCGGCCTTGGCCAGCTCGACGGTCAGGTCGGTCACCGAGCCGGTCGGGATCGGCACCCGCAGCGCATACCCGTCCAGCTTGCCCTTGAGCTCGGGCATCACCAGCCCGATCGCCTTGGCCGCCCCGGTCGAGGTCGGCACGATGTTCAGCGCCGCCGCCCGCGCCCGGCGCAGGTCCTTGTGCGGCCCGTCCTGCAGGTTCTGGTCCTGGGTGTAGGCGTGGATGGTGGTCATCAGCCCCTTGACGATGCCGAACTCGTCTTGGAGCACCTTGGTCACCGGCGCCAGGCAGTTCGTCGTGCACGAGGCGTTGGAGATGATGTTCTGGCTGCCGTCGTACTTGTCGTCGTTGACCCCCAACACGATCGTGATGTCGGGGTCAGTCGCGGGCGCGGAGATGATCACCTTCTTGGCGCCGGCGTCCAGGTGCCCCTTGGCCTTGGCCGCGTTGGTGAAGATGCCGGTGGACTCCACCACGACGTCCACACCCAGGTCACTCCAGGGCAGCGCCGCCGGGCCTTCCTTGACCTCCAGCGCCTTGATCTTCTGCGTGCCCACCACGATGGTGTCGTCGCCCTCCAGGCTGACGTCGTAGGGCAGCCGGCCCAGGATCGAGTCGAATTTCAACAGGTGCGCCAGGCTGGCGTTGTCGGTCAGGTCGTTGACCGCCACCACCTCGATGTCCGCGGTGCCCTGCTCCTGCTGAGCCAGCAGGGCCCGATAGAAGTTGCGGCCGATTCGGCCGAAGCCGTTAATACCTACCCGGACCGTCACTTGTCTTCTCCCTAGTCTTTCTGAGGTCTTCGTGAATCCGCTGATTAAGCGCTCGCCGTCAGCCTAGATCAGTGACGCGCGCCACCGCTTGCCGGTCACAGCGAACGGCCGCGATAACCGGAGCATGTCTGGTTCGTATCGGTTCGATAAGCCCCGGAATCGTCGCGTGTGCAATAGCACCAGGGGGTCATACATTCGACACGGCTGCGGGACAGTTATGCGGTTCTGCTGCCGCATTTGATAGCGAACGCTAAAGGAGTCGACGTTGATGACGGGCTTTGATCGGTTCAACATCACAGTTGGTGCTATCGCTGGGCTGTGTGGGGCCGCCATAGCGTTGAGCCCGGATGCGGCAGCCATCCCGCTGAAGACCGGCGGCTACGCGTGCATCCAGGGTCAGTCCGGCGAGGTCGGCGCTCCGGCAGCCGGCGGGCCGGCAGGCGCCGCAGGACCACTGGCCGCGGGCGCGCCGCTGGCCGGCGCACCCGAAGCGGGCGGCACACCGGTGAGCGGGCCGGGAGGCGGCGCGCCGGCACCCGGCGGGCCGGCATCGGCCGCCACCGTATGCACGTCCAGCGCCCCGCTCACCGACATGTCCGGCGTACCGATCGTGGCGCCCGGGCCGGTCCCGGTGGTCCCGGCCGGCGCCCCGCTGATCGCTCTCGGGCCGCCGGTGCCGGCTGGTGCGCCGGTCCCGGTCGGTGCGCCGGTCCCAGTCGGTGCCCCCGTGCCCGTCGGCGCCCCGGTGCCGGTGGGCGCTCCGGTCCCCGTCGGTGCACCGATCCCGGTGGGTGCGCCGATCCCGGTGGGTGCGCCGATCCCGGTGGTGCCCGTCGGCGCTCCGCTGATTGCGCTCGCCGGTGGTCCGCTGGATGTCGCGGCGCCGGCCGCCCCGATCATCGACATGTCCGGGACCGGCAAGGGCGCGCCGACCGGACCGGCGCCCGCCGGCGGCCCGGCGCCCGGCCAGCCGACCGCGCCCGGGCCCGCGCGCTGACGCGGATCCCCTTCCCAGTTACGAAAGAACCCGCCGGGCCAAGCCCGGCGGGTTTCTTTCTCAGCTGTCAGCTGGGTGGGGCCTCCCACAGCAGCGGCGGCTGCGGCCGTGGCGGTGGCTGGCGCCGTGGCGAGTCCTCCACGATCACCGGGTCGCCGACGTGGACGGTGTTGTAGTACCACTCGGCGTCCTCGGGGCTCAGGCTGATGCATCCGTGGCTGACATTCTCCAGGCCCATCGCGTTGACGGCCCACGGGGCCGAATGGACGAAGAGGCCGTGACCCGTGATGCGCACGGCGTAGTCCACCGGGATCCGGTATCCGTCGGGGTCGTCGACGGGGATGCCGACGCTGCTCGAGTCCATGATCACCGTGCGGTCCTTGGACAGGACGGTGTAGGAGCCGACCGGAGTCGGGTATTCGGGCCTGCCCATCGAGGCCGGCAGCACGCCCGCCTCCCCCCAGTGGGGACGGTGGTGCGGCGCCGGCAGCGGCCCCGACTCGACGCCGTCAACGGTCACCGTGAAGGTGTGGTCGGCGATGTTGGCGGTCCCGACGACGGCGGGACCGGTGGCGAATTCCGTGGGCCGCCCGCCCACCGAGAGCGCGACCGTGCTGTGCGCCGGCCAGTAGTGGTCGGGAACCCACTGCACGACCTCGTTGTCGAGCCATTCGAACTTCCCGGTCATCGGGGGGGCCGATGTGACCCGCACGGCGCGCTCGGCCGCGCGCCGGTTGGTGACGGGCGTGCTGAACGTCACCACCACGGGGTGCGCCACCCCGACCACCTCGCCGCGCGCGGGTGACACCGACGCGACGGCGGATCCATCCGGCTGGGTGGCTGCGGCCAGGCGGATGTCGGTCGGCCCGGTGGCCACACTCGCAGCGACGGCGCTCACCGCAAGAACACACCGAACGACCGCTCGCATGGCTCCAGTCCCTGTTTAACTGACATGGTTGTAATAGCCATGGTACGGGCGTCGCGAACAGCGGAAGTGCAAGGGCGCGTTAGCGATTCGATCAAGCCTGAGTCACGTTTCGGCTACGGCGCGCGTCGTGACGTGGACCGGGAACTCGTCGCCGGGCTCGGGCCACGGCTGGCGGCTCAGCATGTCCGCGACGTCGACGTAACCGGCCTCGATCACCCCGGTCTTGGCGTCGAGGATGCGGTACCACTGCTTTTGGATGTGGATCGGTTGGCCCTCGAGCACGATGACGCGGACGTCGCCCTCGTCGAACCGGCAGCGCCGTTGCACCGCCTCGAGCAGCTGCTCGTTGTGCAGGTGGCCCTCGCCGAAGTTCCAGCCGACCAACGGCCCGGCGACGACTTCGCCCTCGCGGATGCTGTATTCGGCCTCGTTGGCCTCTCCCCCCAAGGCGCGGGGCAACAGGCCGTTGAGCGCCCGGCCGTGCGTGTGCATCGCCCGGAACGCCGCCACCTTGTCCGACATCACCTCGGCGGTCCCGGCGCCGTACAGCTTGGTTAGCTGATTCACCACGAGCGCAGAGCTTTTCACGATGTCGGCTTCGATCTTGTCCTCGGCGCCGGCGCGGAAGCACCAGATGCTGGTGGCCCAGTTGCCCGCGTAGTAGCGCATCGCGGGCAGAAACGAAATCTTTTCGGGGAACATGTTTCCCGCGATCACCACGGCCACGGCGGCGAGGATGAGGGCGAGCAGCAAGGGTGACCGAAGGTCGGTGGCTCGGATCGCGCCGTAATGCCCGAACAGATAGAACAGCGAGAAGATGAAGAACACGTTCCACTCCAACGGGACCCCCATCGGGAGGTTCGAAATGATGTTGAGGTGGAAGATCACCATGAACCCGATCAGGAACCATCGCCATGGCGCGTCGCCGGCGACGAACACCAGCACGGTCGGGACGACGAATTCCGCGGTGGTGCCGCCGACGTGGGCCATCACCTTCGGTAACCACGAGGGTCGCAGGTCGTTGACGTGGTCGAGGTACAGCGCGTGCTTGAACGGGCTGAACAGCTTGGGCCGTAGCAGCGCGTTGTTGCTCGTCATCACCGACACGACGTACGGAAAGTGGTGGTTGAGCTTGGAGGTCGCCGCCCCCCACCACAGGCACAGCATGATGAGCTTGTAGGCCGCGATCTGGTCGGTGAACGGGAAGAAGAACACGAACAGTTTCAGCCAATAGTGTTCGCCGCGGGCCGCGAGGAAGATGGTCTTGTCACGCAGACCCAGCACGGCCAGCGCCACGATCGTGTGCAGCACCCGGACGGGGTCGATCAGCGGGCCGGGCGCCAGCAGCGCCCACACCCCACCGGCCAGCACGACGGCATAGAGGGCGACGTCGACGACGGTGCGGGTATCGCCGCGGGTGAACGGCACCTTCCCCGGCCACGCGGGCAACCGAATCGTGTTGGGCCGCAACCAATATAGGAATCCCCCGACCGGCGGCATGAACCGCCCGGTCAGCGGGCCGGACCCGCAGCCGAGGCCCAGCACCTCGAACAGCAGCGTGAAGACGATGAACTTCTGATACACGATCGGCTGCGTCCACCACTCCCCGATGCGGCCCAGCCCGCCCAGGCCGGGGGTCAGCGAGATGATCCACGCCGGGATCGCGACGTACAACGCGATCTTGAACAGGTACAGCAGATAGACCGCATACGGAGTCCCGAAGCCATGTTCGGCCCAGTGCCGGGTCACGATCTGCAGTCGCGCCGCCCGTGGCCGCGCCAGCCAGGTGTCGGGGTCGACGTCCGGAAGTTCCGGTGACATGAATCCCATGGGCGGCCTCATTCCTGTCGCAGGTGAAACCAGCTGACGCTCAGCGTGATTGAGCCGCTGCAGCCTAGGCCCTAACGGACGGCGACCCCACTACGGGGCGGAAACCGACGCTGCAGCTTCTCGATCAGCCCGTCGAGGGTTTGGCGTTCCTGTTCCTCGAGGCGCGCCATGCGCCGAACGCTGGCGGCGCCTTCGGCATCGCCGGCGGCTTCCGCGGTCGCGATCGCCTTCTGGTACTCCCCGAGCCGGTGCTCAATGTGGCGACGGTTCTGCACGAGCACCCGGCGGAAGTACTCGGCCTGGCGGCGATCCGCCGTCGCGGCCGCCGCGACCCGCGACTCCGCCCGCACCGCCGGTTGGCGGACGTTGACCGGGCTGGGGCGGACCGCGCTGCTGCGGGGCCGGCGCCCACGGCGGTCACGAATGCTATTGGAACTGTGCCCAGCAACCGAGCGAGTGCCGCGCTCGTCGGACAAACCGGCGACGTCCATCTTGGCCTCTTTTCGCTGGGCAGGGTCATTGGCGGACGTAACAATACCCCCCGATCCGACCGACGCCATAGGCTTTGGCACTGGATACCGCCGTTGCCGGTTGGCTTAAACCGTCCTGCGGGTATTCGGTCGCTACCATCATGGGACTCGACGCGGCGGTGCGGCCGCGCCGGCAGCTCAAGGGAGAAATGTGACTGACACCGACGGCCCGGATATCGAAGACATCGAGGACATCGACAAGTTCGATCCCGGTCTGACCCAGCGCGTGATGGGCGTGATGCGCCCCTTCCTGAAGACCTACTTCCGGTCCGAGGTGCACGGCTTGGATTCATTCCCGCCCGGCGGGGCGCTGGTGGTCGGCAACCACTCCGGCGGCATGTTCCCCATGGACGTCCCGATTTTCAGCGTCCACTTCTACGACAAGTTCGGCTACGACCGGCCGGTGTACACGCTGAGCCACGACATCCTGATGACCGGCCCCACCGGGCAATTCTTCCGGCGCACCGGCTACATCCGCGCCAACAGGGAAAATGCGGCCAAGGCCCTGCGGTCCGGCGGCGTCGTGGTCGTCTTCCCCGGTGGTGACTACGACGCCTATCGGCCCACGCTCTCGGAGAACGTCATCGACTTCAACGGCCGCAAGGGATATGTCAGCACGGCGATCGAGGCCGGCGTGCCCATCGTTCCGGCGGTGTCCATCGGCGGGCAGGAAACTCAGCTCTACCTCTCCCGCGGCACGTGGCTGGCCGAGCGGTTGGGGGTGAAGCGCCTGCTGCGCAGCGCGATCCTGCCGCTGTCGTTCGGCTTTCCGTTCGGGTTCAGCGCCGTGATCCCGCCCAACGTGCCACTGCCCACCAAGATCGTGACGCAGGTGCTCGAACCGATCGACATCGCCGCGCAGTTCGGCGACGACCCCGACGTCGACGAGGTCGACGAACACGTGCGGTCGGTGATGCAGCAGGCCCTGCGCGACCTGGCCGCCAAGCGCCGTTTCCCGATCCTGGGCTGAGCCATGGCATCTCGAATAGACGAGGCTCTCGGCATTTTTGGGACGTTGCGGCGCGCCGGGATGCTCGCGCCGATGCGCCCCGACCGTTACCTCAAGATCGCCGCGGCGATGCGCCGCGAGGGCATGGGCATGACCGTGGGCTTCGCAAGCGCGGCGCAGCGCTGCCCGGACCGTCCCGGCCTGATTGACGAGCTCGGCACGCTGACCTGGCGGCAGCTCGACGAGCGGATCAACGCGCTGGCGGTCGCCCTGCAGGGATTGCCCGCGGGGCCTCCCAAGGTGGTCGGGATCATGTGCCGCAACCACCGCGGTTTCGTCGAGGCCGTGGTGGCCGTCAGCCGGATCGGCTCCGACGTGGTGCTGCTCAACACGTCGTTCGCCGGGCCGGCGCTGGCCGAGGTGGTCGGCCGCGAGGGCGTCGACGCGGTCATCTACGACGAGGAGTTCACCGAGACGGTGGACCGGGCGCTGGCCGAGAAGCCCGACGCCACCCGCATCGTCGCGTGGACCAGCGGGCAGCACGAATTGACGGTGGAGAAACTCATCACCGACCACGCCGGAAAACAACCTCGGCGCGGCGGCCGCAAAGGCCGGATGATCCTGCTCACCTCGGGCACCACCGGAACTCCCAAGGGCGCCAACCAAACCGGCGGCAACGCGGGGATCGGCACGCTCAAGGCCATCCTGGACCGCACGCCGTGGCGGGCCGAGGAAAACATCGTGATCGTGGCCCCGATGTTCCACGCCTGGGGCTTCTCCCAATTGATCTTCGCCGCGTCGATGGCCTGCACGGTCATCACCCGGCGAAAGTTCGATCCGGAGGCCACCCTCGACCTCATCGACCGGCACCAGGCCACCGGCCTGGCCGTCGTGCCGGTGATGTTCGACCGGATCATGGAACTGCCGCCCGAGGTGCGAAACCGTTACAGCTGCAAGTCATTACGGTTCGCCGCGGCCTCCGGTTCGCGGATGCGACCCGACGTCGTCACCGCGTTCATGGACCAGTTCGGCGACGTCATCTACAACAACTACAACGCCACCGAGGCCGGCATGATCGCCACCGCCACCCCGGCCGACCTGCGGGCGGCGCCGGACACCGCGGGCAAGCCGGCGGGCGGAACCGAAATCCGGATCCTGGACAAGGAATTCAACGAGTTGCCCACCGGCGAGGTCGGCACCATCTACGTCCGCAACGACACCCAGTTCGAGGGCTACACCTCCGGCACCACGAAAGACTTCCACGCCGGGTTCATGTCCTCGGGCGACGTCGGCTACCTCGACGACGCCGGGCGCCTGTTCGTTGTCGGGCGCGACGACGAGATGATCGTCTCCGGCGGCGAGAATGTCTACCCGATCGAGGTGGAGAAGACCCTGGCGGCGCACCCCGAGGTCGCCGAGGCGGCGGTCATCGGCGTGGACGACGAGCAATACGGCCAGCGGCTGGCGGCCTTCGTGGTGCTGGCCCCGGGCGCGTCCGCCACGGTCGACACGCTCAAGCAACACGTGCGCGACAACCTGGCCAACTACAAGGTGCCCCGCGAGATCGCCATCCTCGACGAGCTACCCCGCGGCAGCACCGGCAAGATCCTGCGCAACGAGCTGCTGTCCCGGGTCGGCGGCTGATGCGGCTCGCCCGGACGCTGCGAAAGCCACGGCCATTGGCGCGCGCGGCGGTCGAACTTGCCAACGCCGCCAACGGATTACGGCCGCTGGCCCGCAAGGGCTACAGCACCGTCCTGGTGTTCTGGTTCGGCTGGCCGACGTCGGAGGTGCCCGGGGTGTACTTTACGGCCTCGCTGGTTGACGTGCTGCGCCGCGGGCGCCGCGGCGACTTCGCCGGGCGGCGCGGCAAGGCCGCGCTGGCGCTGACGGCCGCGTCCTGGGCCATCCTGGGTGTGATCAAGTATCGCGGCGTAACCACGCCGGGCCCCGTGCTCGAGGCGGGCCTGCGCGAACAACTGGGGCACGACTACGCCGAGGCGCTGGAGGCGCTGCCACACACGAAGCCCACCCGCAGCGGGCGGCGCAGCCTGCCGCTGGGCAACACGGTGGCCCGCCGGCGCTACGTCGAGAAGACGAACGTGGTCTCCTACGGCCCGCACGGCCGCGCCAACCTGGCCGACATCTGGCGCCGCCGCGACCTGCCACGCGACGCCAAGGCTCCGGTCCTGCTGCAGGTGCCCGGCGGCGCGTGGGTGATCGGAATGCGACGCCCGCAGGCCTACCCCCTGATGAGCCACCTGGCCGCCCGCGGCTGGGTGTGCGTGTCGATCGGCTATCGGGTGTCACCCGTGCACACCTGGCCCGACCACATCGTCGACGTCAAACGGGCGCTGGTCTGGGTCAAGGAGAACATCGCGCGGTTCGGCGGGGACCCGGACTTCGTCGCGATCACCGGCGGCTCCGCCGGTGGGCACCTGTCCGCGCTGGCGGCGCTGACGCCCAACGACCCGCAATTCCAGCCGGGCTTCGAGGAAGCCGACACCTCGGTGACCGCCGCGGTTCCGGTGTACGGGCGCTACGACTGGTTTTCCACCGAGGGCGAGGGCCGCCCGGAGTTCGTCGGGCTGCTCGAAAAGTATGTCGTCAAACGGAAATTCGAGACGCACCGGCACATCTACACCGACGCCTCGCCGATCTGCAAGCTGCGCGACGACGCGCCGCCGTTTTTCATCCTGCACGGCCGCGACGACTCGCTGATCCCGGTCGGCGAGGCGCAGGAGTTCGCCGAGGAGTTGCGCGCGGTGTCGAGGTCCCCCGTCGCCTACGCCGAATTGCCGCACGCCCAACACGCTTTCGACATCTTCAGCTCGCCGCGGGCGCACAAGTCGGCGGAGGCCGTCGCGCAATTTCTGTCCTGGGTGTACGCGAAGCATCCGCCCCGCCGCTAACTAGGGCCATAAGTCACACATGTAGGGGCTTTAGCCTGCATTATGTTGGACCGATACGCGCAAAACTATAACGTGTTCTAGTTGGGACGGGTTAGAGGAGGCGCGTGGTGAGTACCGATACCGCTGGGATCGGCGTCCGGGAAATCGACGTCGGAACGTTGCCGACCCGGTTTGCTCGCGGCTGGCACTGCCTGGGCGTGGCCAAGGACTTCCTCGACGGCAAGCCCCACCCGGTCAACATCTTCGGCACCAGGCTGGTCGTCTTCGGCGACCCCGAAAACAATCTGCGCGTCCTCGACGCATACTGCCGGCACATGGGCGGCGACCTGTCGCAGGGCGCAATCAAGGGCGACACCGTCGCGTGCCCGTTCCACGATTGGCGGTGGGGTGGCGACGGCAAATGCAAGGAGGTGCCGTACGCCAAGCGGACCCCACGGATGGCACGCACCCGCTCCTGGCCCACCGAGGTGCGGGGCGGTCTGTTATTTGTCTGGCACGACCCCGAGGGCAACCCGCCGTCGCCGCAATTGCAGATCCCCGACATTCCCGAGGCCGCCAGCGCCGCATGGACTGACTGGCGGTGGCGCAGTCAGCTCATCCAGGGATCGAACTGCCGCGAGATCGTCGACAACATCGTCGACATGGCGCACTTCTTCTATATCCACTACGGATTCCCGACGTACTTCAAGAACGTCTTCGAGGGCCACGTCGCCTCGCAATACCTGCGCACCGTCGGCCGGCCCGATGTGCACCTCGGCGGCTCGCATTACACCGGTGAACAGATTCTGGATTCGGAGGCTTCCTACTTCGGCCCGTCGTTCATGATCAACTGGCTGCACAACAGCTATGGCGGCTACAAGGTCGAAACGATACTGGTCAACTGCCACTACCCCGTCACGCAGGACTCCTTCATGCTGCAGTGGGGCGTCATCGTGCAAAAGCCCGAGGGCATGGACGAGGACGCCACCGACAAGCTGTCCAAAGCGTTCACCGACGGCGTCAGCATGGGCTTCCTGCAGGACGTCGAGATCTGGAAGCACAAGACCCGAATCGAAAACCCGCTGCTGGTCGAAGAGGACGGCCCGGTCTATCAGCTGCGCCGGTGGTATCAGCAGTTCTACGTGGACGCAGCCGACGTCACGCCGCAGATGACCGACCGCTTCGAGTACGAGGTCGATACCGCCGCCGCGAATAAGTATTGGCGCGCCGAGGTGGAAGAGAATCTGCGACCCAAAGTGGTTCAGCCGCAATAGGATTCGCTACGTCGGTTCAGTGCCCGACTGGGCACTGACCGGTGTAGTCGACTTGCCAGTGCTTGATGCCGTTCAGCCACCCCGACCGAATCCGCTCCGGCTTCGAGATGGGGGTGAGGTCAGGCATGTGGTCGGCGATGGCATTGAACATCAGGTTGATCGTCAACTTGGCCAGGTTGGCCCCGATGCAGTAGTGCTCGCCGGTGCCGCCAAATCCGACGTGCGGGTTGGGGTTACGCAAAATGTCGAACGTGAACGGATCGGCGAAGACGTCCTCGTCGAAGTTGGCCGAGCGGTAGAACATCAACACCCGCTGCCCCTTTTTGATCGTCACCCCCGACAGTTCGGTGTCCCGGCTGGCGGTGCGCTGGAAGGCGGTAACCGGGGTGGCCCACCGGACGATCTCGTCTGCCGCGGTCTCGGGGCGCTCCTTTTTGTAAAGCTCCCACTGGTCGGGGAATTCGGCGAACGCCATCATGCCCTGGGTGATCGAGTTGCGGGTGGTCTCGTTGCCGGCGACCGCCAGCATCATCACGAAAAACCCGAACTCCTCCTCCGAGAGCTTCTCCCCGTCGATGTCCGCCTGGATCAGCGTGGTCACGATGTCGTCGCCGGGATCCTCGGCCTTGATGGCGGCCATCTTCATCGCGTAGGCCAGCACCTCGGCCGACGAGGCCTTGGGATCGACGTGCGCGAACTCCGGGTCCTCGGCGCCGGTCATCTCGTTCGACCACCGGAACAGCCTGCTGCGGTCCTCCTGCGGCACCCCGAGCAGACCGGCGATGGCCTGCAGCGGCAGCTCGCACGCCACCTGCTCGACGAAATCGCCGGACGCCTCGGCGGCGGCCGCCTTGGCGATGGTCTGCGCGCGATCGTTGAGCTCGTCGCGCAGCCGGCCGATCGCGCGCGGCGTGAACCCTCGGGAGATGATTCTGCGCAGCCGGGTGTGGTGCGGGGGATCCATGTTGAGCAGGACGAACCGCTGCAACTCGATGTCTTCGCGCGCCATGTCGTCGCCGAACCGCGGGATGGCACCGTTGAGCCAACTGGAGAAGACGTCGTTGCGCAGCGACACCTCCTTCACGTCCTTGTGCTTGGTCACCACCCAGAAGCCGCCGTCGTTGAAACCACCCTTGCCGACGGGCTGGTCACACCACCAGATCGGCGCGTTGTGACGCAATTCGGCGAGCTCCGCGACGGGCAGGCGCTCGGCGTAGATGTCCGGATCCGTCGGGTCGAAGCCGGGCGGCAGGTGGGGGCAAGTCATCGGTGCTCCTTTTAGTGGGTTAGACCATCGTGTCGCCGGGCGGCAGCCCGAACTCGTCGTTGCCGAAGATCACGTACGCCCGCTCGGGATCGTTGGCGGCGTGCACGCGGCCGGCGTGCGCGTCGCGCCAAAACCGTTGCATCGGAGCGTTACTGGCTAACGCGGTGGCACCCGACGCGTCGAACAACCGGTCGATCGAGGCGATCGCGCGAGCCGTGGCGCGCACCTGGTCACGACGGGCCCGGGCCCGCAGCTCGAACGGGACATCTTGGCCCCGTAGCAGATACGAGTACTCGTCGCCGACGTTGCCCATCAGCTGTCGCCACGCGGCGTCGATATCGCTGGCGGCCTCGGCGATGCGCACCTTGGCGAAGGGGTCGTCCTTGGCCTTCTCGCCGGCGAACGCGGCGCGCACCCGCTTGCCCTGATGCTCGACGTGAGATTCGTAGGCGCCGTAGGCCATGCCGACGATGGGGGCGGTGATCGTGGTGGGATGCATAGTGCCCCAAGGCATCCGGTAGACCGGATCGGTGTTGGTTGCCAACCCGCCCGCGGTGTGGTCGTTCATCGACTGGTAGGACAGGAACCGGTGTCGCGGCACGAACACGTCCTTGATCACCAGGGTGTTGCTGCCGGTGCCCTTCAGGCCGACGACGTGCCAGACGTCGTCGATGCGGTAGTCGCTGATCGGGATCAAGAAGCTGCCGAAGTCGACCGGTTGGCCGTCCTTGATCACCGGCCCGCCGACGAAGGTCCATGTGGCGTGGTCGCACCCCGACGACCAGTTCCACGAGCCATCGACCAGATAGCCACCGTCGACCGCCCGACCGGCGCCCATCGGGGCGTATGACGAAGAGATCCGCGCACCCGTGTCCTCACCCCATACGTCTTGCTGCGCCTGCTGATCGAACTGCGCCAGGTGCCAGTTGTGCACCCCGAGGATGGATGCCACCCACCCGGTGGACCCGCACGCGCTGGCCAGGCGTCGGACGGCGTCGAAGAACACCGTCGGATCGCACTGCATGCCGCCCCACTGCGCCGGCTGCAGCAGCCGGAAGAACCCGATTTCTGCCAGCTCGCTGACGGTGTCATCCGGCAGCCGCCGCAGCTCCTCGGTCTCCTGCGCCCGCTGGCGCAGCTTGGGTAACAGATCGTCGATGGCATCCCGAACGGACTGCGCATCGCGTTGTTGAATCGACGTCACCGGCCTACCTCCAGACGTGCGCCCTCATGACTAGAGTGAGTTGCAATCGTGCTGAACGTTTTGGTATTTCCGCTGTATAAGGCCATAAATGTGAACTTGTAACTTGTTCTAATTATGGCCGGACGGAAACACGCCACTAGGGCAGAAAGTCCCACAAAAGCCGGTCTAGCCGATCACTCCTGCGCCGCGGCGGCCTTCTCCAGCTCGGTCAGCGCCGGCTCGATGGCGCGGGCCATCTCGTGGATGTCGTTGGCGACCTCTGGGGTGGTGACAAAGCCGAAGTCCAAGTATTTCTCGTAGGAAAAGCACGTGATGTTCAGGGCGACATCCATGACGGGCGGCCCGAGCGGCACCAGCGACTCCAGCTTGGCGCCGGCCATGTACAGCGGGAACTGCGGACCGGGAACGTTGGACACAACAAGGTTGATGGGGGCCAGGTTTCGCGACAACCCGCTGGCCGTGTAGGCGCGCGCCGCCAGCTGCAGCAGTCCCGGCGGCGTGGTCTCGGTAAGGCCCATGATCTGGTGCGCGGACAAGGCCTTGGCCATCAACTTGGCGCTCTGGGTGCTTTCGTGGATGGCCTTCAGCCGATCGGCGGGGTCTTCGATGTCGGTGGCCAGCGACGCGGTCATCGAGCTGATCTTGTTGCCGACGTCGCTCTTGCTTTCGTCGGTGCGCGTCGAGACCGGGATCTGCGCGATGAGCGGTTTGGCGGGCAATTCGTCGTGCTTCATCAAGTACGTTCGGGCGGCCCCGGCCACGAGCGCCAGCACCACGTCGTTGAGCTTGACGCCGAAGGCGTCCTTGACGGCCTTGGCCCGGTCCAGCTCGACGCGGCAGCCGGTGATCCGCCGGTGCGGCGACACCGGTGCGTTGAAGCGCGTCTTGGGCGCTTCGAAGTAGCGCGGCGGCTTGCTGCTGACGCCCAGCGCGGCGACCTGCTGGCGCAGCGTCTGCTCCACCAGCCGGGCGATGCGGAAGGGCGTCTTGACGCCGACGTTGATCAGCGCGCCGATCGCGCGCCGCTCCAGCCCCGGAAGTTGGAATCCCACCAGCGACCCGACCGTCTCCGTTTGCGGCGGACGGGGTTCGGGCGTGACGTCGAGCAGGATTTCGCCGAGCCCGGCGCCCGAGACTCCGTCGACAATCGCGTGGTGCATCTTGGTCAGCGTCGCGACCCGGTTGCCCTTGACGTTTTCGATGACCCAGAGCTCCCACAACGGTCGGGAACGGTCCAGCTTGTAGGACATCAGCCGGCCCACCAGCTCGTCGACCTCGCGCCTGCCGCCCGGGGCCGGAACGGCGATGCGACGGATGTGGAAGTCGACGTCGAGCTCTTCGTCCTCGACGAACCACGGCCGGTCCAGCCCGAGCGGCGCGCCAGTGACCCGCCACCGCAGCTGCGGCAGCTCGGGCAGCCGCTCGATGATCAGCTCGCGGACGCGTTCAAAGCTGTATTCGGGGGCATCGGTGAGATCGCAGATCGCCAGCGCACCCACATGCATATGCCAGCCCGCGGTCTCCGCAGACCAAAACGCCGCATCGACACTCGAAAGCCGCTTCATGCGATGACCGTAGCCCTCCCCGACCGTCCCGCCCAGCAATTTGCTGCTAGTTAAGCATCCTCCAGCAGGTCGGGCGTCACCGCCGACTCGGTGTCGGGGATGCCTTCGACCTTCGCCTTGCGGTCGGCCATCGACAATAGGCGCCGAATACGCCCGGCCACAGCGTCTTTCGTCATCGGCGGGTCGGCCAGGCGGCCCAGCTCCTCCAGCGACGCCTGCCGGTGCTCGACGCGCAGCCGGCCCGCCGACGCCAGATGGTCCGGGACGCTGTCGCCGAGGATCTCCAGCGCGCGCTCCACCCGGGCGGCCGCCGCGACCGCCGCCCGCGCCGACCGCCGCAGGTTGGCGTCGTCGAAGTTGGCCAGGCGGTTGGCCGTCGCGCGGACCTCGCGGCGCATCCGCCGTTCCTCCCAGACCAGCCGGGTGTCCTGGGCCCCCATCCGGGTCAGCAGGGCGCCGATCGCCTCGCCGTCGCGCACCACCACCCGGTCCGCGCCGCGCACCTCGCGCGCCTTGGCGCTGACCCCGAGCCGGCGCGCGGCGCCGACCAGCGCCAGCGCGGCCTCCGGGCCGGGGCAGCTGACCTCGAGGGCCGACGAGCGTCCCGGCTCGGTCAGCGACCCGTGCGCCAAAAAAGCCCCCCGCCACGCGGCCTCGGCGTCGGCGACGCTGCCGCCGACCACCTGGGCCGGCAGCCCGCGCACCGGACGCCCGCGCATGTCGAGCAGACCCGTCTGGCGCGCCAGCGCCTCGCCGTCGTTGGCCACCCGCAGCACGTACCGGGTGCTCTTGCGAATCCCGCTGGCGGACAACACATGCACGACGGCGTTGTACCCGTAGAGCTCGAAGATGTCCTTGCGTAGCCGGCGCGCGACGTTACCCAGGTCCACCTCGGCCTCGACGACCACCCGGCCGCCGACGATGTGCAGCCCCCCGGCGAACCTCAGCAGGGACGTGACCTCCGCGCGCCGCGCGCTGACCGATTTCACCACCAGGCGGCTCAGCTCGTCCTTGACTTCGGTCGTCATCGCCACGCGTCGTCACCCCTCGTCTCAACTTCGACCGGCAGCTGCGTGGTGGTCCGATCCAAAGGGGCTCCTCGACCTTTGTGACCCGCTCGGACCCCGTCCAGCGCCGCGGCGAGCTTGCCCGGGTCATGTAAAGGTGTACCAGGTCGGGCCACGTCAGCGAAGTGGACCTCGGCTTCCAGCAGCGTCGCGGTGCGGCGCAGTTGCTCGCGTTCGCGTTCGCTGGGCACCCGTTCGGCGTCGATGATGATGTCGTGCACGGTGAACCCCGGCGCGTGCTGGGCCAGCACGTGCAAATGGCGCTCCACCGAGAAGCCGGCCGTCTCCCCCGGCTCGGCCACCAGGTTGAGCACCAGCGCGCGCCGGGCGGTGGTGGCCCGCAGCGCCGTCGCCAGCCCCGGGACCAGCACGTGCGGGATCACGCTGGTGAACCACGACCCGGGGCCCAGCACCACCAGGTCCGCGGCCATGATCGCGTCGACGGCCTGCCGGGTCGCCGGCGGATCGGGCGGCAGCAGCCGCACCCGCCGCACCTTGCCGGGCGTGGTCGCGATCGCCACCTGGCCGCGGATCAGCCGGAAAATCCGCGGATCGGCCTCCAGGCCGGACACGTCAGCCTCGATCTGCAGCGCGATCGGGCACATCGGCAACACCCGGCCCTTGACCCCGAGGATGCGGCCCAGTTCGTCCAGGGCGGCGACGGGGTCGGCCAGCACCTCGGACAGGCCGGCCAGCAGCAGGTTGCCGATCGGATGCCCGGCCAGGGCGCCGGTGCCGCCGAATCGGTGCTGCAGGATGGTCGCCCACAGCCGGCCATACGGGCTGTCAGATGCCAACGCCGCCAATGCCATTCGCAGGTCGCCGGGCGGGATCACGTCCAGTTCGCTGCGCAGCCGGCCGGACGAGCCGCCGTCGTCGGCGACCGTGACCACGGCGGTGACGTAGGGCGTCAGCCGGCGCGCGGCGGACAGCGTCGCGTACAGGCCGTGTCCGCCCCCCAGCGCAACGATGCCTTCATTCATTCGCGACCCAGATCCCGATGCAACACCCGCACCGTCAGCTGCGGGTTACCCCCCAACCGCTGCATCAATGCCTCGGCGATCGCGACGCTGCGATGCTTGCCGCCGGTGCAGCCGATGGCGACCGTCATGTAGCGCTTGCCCTCCCGGCGGTAGCCGTCGACAACCAGGTTTAGCAATCGATGGTAAGCGTCGAGGAACTCTCCCGCGCCCGGCTGGCCCAATACGTAGTCACGCACCGCGGGGTGCTGGCCGGTGAGTGGGCGCAGATCGTCCACCCAGTGCGGGTTGGGCAGGAAACGGACGTCCATCACCATGTCGGCGTCCATCGGCAGGCCGTACTTGAAGCCGAACGATTCGACGGTGACGGCCGTGGACGCGCCGGTGTCGCCGCCGAACGCGCGCTCGATGCTCTCCCGCAGGCCCCGAACCGACAGCGTCGACGTGTCGATGATCAGGTCGGCGGTGGCGCGGACCGGGGCCAGCATCCTGCGCTCGGCGGCGATGCCCTCGGCCAGCGTCTGGTCGCCCTGCAGCGGGTGGCTGCGCCGGTTCTGCTCGTAGCGGCGCACCAGCATGTCGTCGGACGCCTCCATGAACACCACGCGCGGGCTGATGTTGCGGGTGGCCAACTCGTTGCGCACCTCGTCGAGGTCGCCCGTGAAGCCGCGCGACCGCACGTCCATCACCACCGCCAGCTGGGTGATGCGCGAACCGGCGGCCAACCCGAAATCCACCATGCGCGTAATAAGCTGGGGCGGCAGGTTGTCGGCGACATACCAGCCGAGGTCCTCGAGCACCTTGGCCGCCGTCCCCCGTCCGGCCCCCGACAATCCCGTCACCAGGACGACGTCGATGCCGGCTTGACTGGTCACTGCGCGCCCTCGGGCTGTTCGGGTCGCAACGCCTCGAGGACGGCCGTGGCCGTGGCCACGCCGATGCCCGGAACGGCGGTGATCTGGTCGACGGTGGCCTCCTTGAGGCGGGCTATCGATCCGAAATGCGTTACCAGCGCCTTGCGGCGATGCTCTCCCAATCCTGGCACCGAGTCCAGCGCTGACGCGGTCATTCGCTTGGATCGCTTGCTGCGATGGTAGGTGATGGCGAACCGGTGCGCCTCGTCACGCACGCGCTGCAACAGGTAGAGACCCTCGCTGTTGCGAGGCATGATGATCGGGTCCGGCTCCGAGGGCACCCAGATTTCCTCCAGCCGCTTGGCCAGGCCGATCACCGCGACGTCGGTGATGCCGAGCTCGTCGAGCACGGCGCTGGCCGCGTTGACCTGTGGCGCGCCGCCGTCCACGACGTACAGGTTGGGCGGATAGGCGAAGCGGCGCGATTTGCCTTCCGCGGAAAGCATATTGGGGTCCCGCTGTTCGGAGAGGTGCCGCGCAAAACGGCGGCGGGTCACCTCGGCGATCGACGCGACGTCGTCGGAGCGTCCCTGCCCGGCCGCTTCCCGGATCCCGAAGTGGCGGTAGTCGGACTTGCGGGGCAGGCCGTCCTCGAACACCACCAGCGAGCCCACCACGTCGGTGCCCTGCACGTGGCTGATGTCGACGCATTCGATGCGCAGCGGCGCGTCGGCCAGGCCGAGCGCGTCCTGAATGTTCTGCAGCGCGGCGGATCTCGCGTTGAAGTCACCGGCGCGCTTCAGCTTGTGTTGCTGCAGAGCCTCTTTCGCGTTGCGCTGCACGGTCTCGGCCAACGCGCGCTTGTCGCCGCGCCGCGGCACCCTCAAGGTCACGCGCGAACCGCGCAGGCCGGACAGCCACGCGGTCAGCTCCTCGGAGTTTGACGGCAGGCACGGCACCAGCACCTCGCGGGGCACCGGGTTGGCGGCCTCGTCGGCGGAGCCGCCCAGCTCGGCCTGTTCGCCGTAGAACTGCGTCAGGAATTGCTCGACCAGCCGCTCCTCGCCGGATTCGCCGGGGTCGCCGGACTTTTCGACGATCCAGCCGCGCTGCCCGCGGACCCGCCCGCCGCGCACGTGGAACACCTGCACCGCCGCTTCCAGCTCGTCGTCGGCGAAGGCGACCACGTCGGCGTCGGTGCCGTCGCCCAGCACCACGGCCTGCTTTTCCATGGCCCGCTTCAAGGCGCCCAGGTCGTCCCGCAGCCGCGCGGCCCGTTCGAAGTCGAGTTGCTCGGCCGCGGCGTTCATCTGCTGCTCGAGGTCGCGGGCGAAGCGGTCGGTCTTGCCGGACAGGAAGTCGCAGAAGTCCTCGACGATCTGGCGGTGCTGCTCGGCGCTGACCCTGCCGATGCACGGCGCCGAGCACTTGTCGATGTAGCCGAGCAGGCATGGCCGGTCGATCTGCTTGTGCCGCTTGAACACTCCGGCCGAGCAGGTGCGCGCCGGGAACACCCGGGTGAGCAGGTCCAGCGTCTCCCGGATCGCCCACGCGTGTGAGTAGGGGCCGAAGTAGCGGACCCCCTTGCGCCGCGGGCCGCGGTACACCATCAGCCGCGGGAACTCCTCGTTGAGGGTGACCGCCAGCACCGGGTAGGACTTGTCGTCGCGGTAGCGGACGTTGAAGCGCGGATCGAATTCCTTGATCCAGTTGTATTCCAGCTGCAGCGCCTCGACTTCGGTGTTGACCACCGTCCACTCGACCTTGGCCGCGGTGGTCACCATCTGCCGGGTTCGCGGGTGCAGGGCGGCGATGTCCTGGAAGTAGGACGTCAGCCTGCTGCGCAGGCTCTTGGCCTTGCCGACGTAGATGACGCGCCCGTGCACGTCCCGGAACCGGTAGACGCCGGGCTCGACCGGGATGGACCCGGGCGCGGGGCGATACGTTGCGGGATCTGGCACGTACCCAGGCTAGTAGGCCGGTAGGACGGCGGTGCCTCGTCGGCCTCGGGTGTCGGCGGCCCGGTTCGTGCCACGGAGACGTGCGCGTCGCCAACCGCGTAACACTTCCCCGAAGTCCGGCGATGTTGCCCGTAGCTGTGGGGATGGAGGCATGGCATGGGCGGGCGACGCATCGACGTGCACGGAGTTCGCCCGCGCCCGTGTCGGGTACATAAGCGAGGCGCCCAATGAATAAAATTTGGCTCGTTCCGATAATGGTGTGCGGTGTGATTTTTATTTTCCCGGCCCCGAGGGCCCATGCCGGCCTGTGTGATTATCCCGCCGTCCTGACCGGGGCCAACGTTTTCTTTGCTCAGGGTGCTTATTGTGATTGGCCGACCGAAATCAATGGATCACATTTGCACTGTGAGGCAGGGGGCCTGGCTGTCGACGCCGGAGCGGCGATTGCCGGGGGTTCCACGCTCGGCCTTGGCGGTCCGGGCGCCGGCGGCGTCAGTTGCACATGGCGGTGCCCCGACAACAGCATGGCACCGGCACCAAATCCGCCTGGCGCGTGGAAGTGGTATATGGTTCCCGTTCCTAATGCGTGCAGAGATCACATGGAACCGGCCGGATTTGCGAGCGCACCCGTTCTGCCCGGTGAGGGCATGCCGGTTCCGGCACCACCTCCCGCGGCGGTGGGAGAACCGCCGGGCGGACCGGTATTGCCGCCGCAAACACCGCAGACAGACCTTCCCTAATCCCCGCCAAAACGGCCGTGCGTCATCCGGGTCGGGTGGCGGCGGCCAAAGCAGCTGGGCTGCTCCGGTTTTCGGGCTATGAGAACTTGGTGTCTTCCAAGAATGCCCGTGCCGTCGAGCAGCTGTTGGTCCCGCCGGCCCCAGGGGGTTCAACGTGTAGGCGGCTGCCGCATTCGCGACGTCGATCACACCCGTCCCGGCTGCGGAGGATGTGCCTCTGTGCCCGCCTCAGAGCGACAACCGGCCCGGCGGCCGCGAGAATTGTCGCTCGGAGGCGGGCAAATTGTGGGCCGGCCGCAAGAGAGACGGGTATCAGATCGCTATTGGCGCAGCGGGCCGCCGCAGCGAATTTGCCGGCTAGACCCGGGTGGTGGGGATAACGTCGAGGTCGTGGGCACGACGACTGAAACCAAGGGCCGCAAATGTGCCTGCGCTCGGACCGCCTGTCGACGCTCTAATGGGGTCGAAGCGAGGCCGAGGCCATGGACTTCGAGTTCGACAGTCTGTCCCGTTCGGCATCCGAATTGCAGTCAGGCGCGAAGCGGTTCGTGGACGGTGCGGGCCGACCCGGCTCCAGAACGTGATACTCCGCGGGCGCCCGAGACTTCGCCGTCGAGCATATGTTCGGCTCAGGCGGTCCGGCGGTCGATCTGCGCCCGGCGCTTCGACGCCCAGTCCTTCATCGGAAACCCGGGCTTGCTGTCACAGGCCGACAGCATCAGCGCCACCCGCGGTAACACCGCCAGCCCGTAGTCACACGTCCACTTCGGGTGGGTCATCGTCCAGACCAGGACGCCGTCGTCGGTGGTGCCGAAGAAACTGAGCCGCATCGGCGGATACACCCCGGTGGGCGACACCCCGACGGCGTCGCCGTGGCATTTGGCTATGGCGGCGAAGCCCTTTGACACCACGTCGTGGGCCTTCATGGCCTTGTCGTAGACGTCGACCGATTCGGCGTAAAGCGCCGGGCCGCCGAAACGGTAGGCGGACTCGGCGTGCTCCGCCGAGCCGGGAGGCAGCAGCGGCGAACCCTTGAACAGCAAGGCCGCCGCGCACTCCGGTGGCCGGGCGCTGGTGAAGTAGTTGTCGCCCACCGGGGTCGCCGTCGCCGAGCCGAACGGGGTGGAATCCCCGTCAGCCAACAGCAGCTCGCGCGCCGAGATGGACAGGTGGGCATTCGCGGGGACGCCGGGTTGGCCGGGGGCCCGCACCGCTCGGCCCGCCACCGAGGTTGCGCAACCGCCTACCATCACCGCGGCGATGACCAGCGCGGATGCCGCCCACAGATGACGCGCCACCCGGTGATGGTACAGCGCTTAGCCGAGGTCCGGCCGATATCGCGCGACCAGCGACCGCACCGTGTCCATGGCTTCCACGGCGCGCTCCTTGTCGACGGCCTGGATCGCCATCAAGGGAACGTACTCGTCGTCGGGCAGGTCGACGCGCGCCCACCGCCGGCCGGGCGGAAACGACACGCCGGCCACGTCGGCCCACGGAATCAGTTTGTATCCGAACAGGTTTCGCACCGACAGCCCCGCCGGACCCACCCGCAGCCGCGGGCGCGCGAACAACAGCACGCCCCCGGCGATCACCAGACCCAGGACGGCGACCGCCACCTGATCGGAGGTGTGGAAGATGACCCCACTGGACTTGATCTTCAGCAGCAGCCCCACCACGATGTGTGCCGCGGCGATTAGAAACGCGGCGATGTAAACGAATAAGGGCATGCGGTGGGGACGCAGCTCGACATCCCAGACCTCGCTGCTCGACGGCGAAGTCACGACCGAGCGCGCAGGTCACGCAGCGTCAGCGCAGTGGCAAGGGCCGCCCCGGTGGCCTGGGCACCCTTGTCCTCGGCCGATTCCGGAAGCCCGGCACGGTCCAGCGCCTGCTCCTCGGTGTCGGTGGTCAGCACCCCGTTGGCTACCGGCGTCGACGCGTCCAGCGATACCCGCGTCAGCCCTTGTGTCACCGCATCGCACACGTAGTCGAAATGCGGTGTCTGACCGCGGATTACGACGCCGAGGGCGACGACGGCGTCGTGGTTGCGCGCCAGTTCCTGTGCGATCACCGGGATCTCGATCGCCCCGATCACCCGGACCACCGTCGGGTCGTCGATGCCCGACTCGGACGCCACCTTGCGGGCACCGGCCAGCAGCGCGTCACAGATTTCCGCATGCCAGGTGCTCGCCACGATGGCCAGCCGCAGGCCCGAGGCGTCGAGCGGCGGCACGTCCGGAATGCCGGCAGCAGGACTCACAAAGCACCACCGAATTCGCCCGGCAGATGCACGGATTCGTGGAAGTCGTCCAGCCCGACCAGGTCGTGGCCCATCTTGTCGCGCTTCGTCATCAGGTAGCGGATGTTCTCGGCGTTGGCCCGCACCGGAAGCGGCACCCGCTCGATGATGTGCAGGCCGTACCCGTCCAACCCGACCCGCTTGGCAGGGTTGTTGGTCAGCAGCCGCATGGAGCGCACGCCGAGATCGACGAGGATCTGCGCGCCGATCCCGTAATCCCTTGCGTCGGCTGGCAATCCAAGCTTGAGGTTGGCGTCGACGGTGTCGTCACCCGCGTCCTGCAGCTGGTATGCCTGCAGCTTGTGCATCAGGCCGATGCCGCGGCCCTCGTGGCCGCGCATGTACAGCACCACGCCGCGCCCCTCGCGCGCGACCATGGCCATCGCGGCGTCCAGCTGGGGCCCGCAGTCGCAGCGGCGAGAACCGAACACGTCCCCGGTCAGGCATTCGGAGTGCACGCGGACCAACACGTCGTCGCCGTCGGCGTTGGGCCCGGCGATCTCGCCACGAACCAGCGCCACGTGCTCGACGTCCTCATAGATGCTGGAGTAGCCGATGGCGCGAAACTCCCCATGCCGGGTCGGTATCCGCGCCTCGGCGATGCGCTCGATGTGCTTCTCGTGTTTGCGCCGCCACTCGATCAAATCGGCGATGGTGATCAGCGCGAGGTCGTGCTCGTCGGCGAAGACCCGCAACTCGTCGGTCTGCGCCATCGAGCCCTCGTCCTTCTGGCTGACGATTTCGCAGATCGCGCCAGCGGGTTGCAGCCCCGCCATCCGGGCGAGATCGACGGCGGCCTCGGTGTGGCCCGGCCGGCGCAACACGCCACCGTCCTTGGCGCGCAACGGAACCACGTGGCCGGGACGGGTGAAATCGTCGGCAACGCTGGCCGGATCGGCCAACAGCCGCATCGTCGTGGCCCTGTCGGAGGCCGAGATCCCGGTTCCCACACCGTTTCTCGCATCGACGGTGACGGTGTAGGCGGTCCCGTGCTTGTCCTGGTTCACCGCGTACATCGGCAACAGCCCAAGCCGGTCGCAGATCGAGCCGTCCAGCGGTACGCACAGGTATCCCGAGGTGTAGCGGACCATGAAGGCCACCATCTCCGGCGTCGCCTTCTCGGCGGCGAAGATCAGGTCGCCCTCGTTCTCGCGCTCCTCGTCGTCGATGACGACAACGGCCTTACCGGCCGCAATGTCGGCAACCGCCCTCTCGACGGAGTCCAACCTCGTCATCTTGCTGCCTTGCTCTCGTAGTTGCATTCAGTATGAACCACCGCGCCACCGCCGTTATTGCCACGGGTTTTCTGGCGGAACCGGTCACGCGGCATAAGCCCGGCGTAAGCCCAAGCTATGAGCCACGTGTGAGGTGCGACATGGGACGGGGGAAGGCGTTTTGGGCTCCTTATTAAGGGAAATGCGAGGGGGCATGAACACAAACACGCAAACCAAGACATGGGTCCGCCTGTGCACCGGTGCGTTGGCGGCCGGCGGGATGGCCGCGGCCGCGCTCGGGCTGACTTCCGGCACCGCCCAGGCGGCGCCTCCCCCGGCGCCCGCATACCACCACCACTGGTGCCCGGGCCAGCAATGGGATCCGGGCTGGGGCCCCTACCAGAACTGGAACAACTGCCGTGACTGGGACGACAACTACGGCGGCCCGGCCGGCTACGGCGCACCTCCGCCGTGGGCGCGGCCCATGCCCCCGCCGCCGCCGTGGGCGCCTTGGGCCCAGGTCGTCTGGAATGCCCAGTTCAATGACTGGGGCTACTGGGACGGCCCGAACTGGCGCGGGCTGTAACCAGGAGCACCCGACCTGATCCGAGAGCAGGCCGCTGCAGCGACATCACCCCGCCGCTGCTAGCGGCCTGCTTTCATCAGCCGTTCTACATACTTGGCGATGACGTCGACCTCGAGGTTCACCTGGGTTCCGACGGGTGCACCGCCGAGCGTGGTCAGTTCACGTGTCGTCGGGATCAGCGAGACCTCGAACCAGTCCCGCGGCTCCGAGCCCAGTCCGGACACCGTCAGGGAAATCCCGTCGACCGTGATCGACCCCTTCTCGACGACGTAACGGGCCACCGCCGCCGGCACCTCGATCCGCACGACCTCCCAGTTCTCCGAGGGCGTGCGGGCGACGATCCGGCCGGTGCCGTCGACGTGCCCCTGCACGATGTGTCCGCCGAGCCGGCTGTTGACGGCCGCGGCACGCTCGAGATTGACCCGGCTGCCCACCTGCAACTCGCCCAGGTTGGACCGGTTCAGGGTCTCGCCCATCACGTCGGCGGTGAATCGGCCGTCCGGCAGCAGCTCGGCGACCGTGAGGCACACGCCGTTGACGGCGATCGAATCGCCATGCCCGGCGTCGCCGGTCACCATCGGCCCGCGGATGGTCAGCCGCGCGGCGTCATCGAGGACGTCGCGGCCGGTCACCTCCCCGAGCTCCTCGACAATTCCGGTGAACATTGCACCAGGTTAACGGGCCGATGGGCGGCCGAGCGGGCCCCACGTTTCCCGAGCCGGTCACGGGCACCCTCTACGATGCAGGGTATGCCGACTCGCCACCGTCTATTGGCCGTCCTCGCTTCCCTGACTCTCGCCACCGCTCTGGTAGCCGGTTGCTCCTCGGGCTCGAAGGTGAGCGGCGGGCCGCTCCCCGACGGCACGACCCTGGTCAAGCAATCCGCCGCAACGACCAAGAACGTTAAGAGCGCCCACCTCGTGATCAAGGTGAACGGAAAGATTCCGGGGTTGCCCATCAAGGTGCTGACGGGTGACCTCACCAACGCGCCGGCCACGGCCGCGTCCGGAAACGCCACGCTCACCGTCGGGGGGTCTGACATTCAAGCCGACTTCGTCGTCGTCGACGGCGACCTGTACGCGACGCTCACACCGAACAAGTGGAGCGATTTCGGGAAGGCGTCCGACATCTACGACGTCTCGGTGATCCTGAACCCGGACACCGGGCTGGCCAACGCGCTGAACAACTTCACCGACGCCAAGGCCGAGGGGCGCGACAACATCAACGGGCAGGACGCCGTCAAGATCAGCGGGAAGTTCTCCGCGGACGCGGTGAACAAGCTCGTTCCGCAGTTCACCGCGTCGGGGCAGGTGCCGGGCACGGTGTGGATCCAGGAGAACGGCGACCACCAGCTGGTTCAGGCCAGCCTGGAAAAGAGCTCGGGCAATTCGCTGCAGATGAACATGTCCAACTGGGGCGCGCCGGTCAACGTCACCAAGCCCCCGGTGATCTCATGAGCGTTCAGGGCGGACGCCGCGTCGCGATCAGCGCGGGCAGCCTTGCGGTGCTGCTCGGGGCCCTCGACACCTACGTCGTGGTCACCATCATGCGCGACATCATGTCCGACGTCGGGATCCCGGTGAACCAGCTGCAGCGGATCACCTGGATCGTGACGATGTATCTGCTGGGCTACATCGCGGCCATGCCGCTTTTGGGCCGGGCGTCGGACCGGTTCGGCCGCAAGCTGCTGCTGCAGGCGGCCCTGGGCCTGTTCATCGTGGGGTCGGTGGTGACCGCGTTGGCCGGTCAGTTCGGTGACTTCCACATGCTGATCGCCGGCCGGACGATCCAGGGCGTGGCGAGCGGCGCGCTGTTGCCGGTCACCCTGGCGCTGGGCGCCGACCTCTGGTCGCAACGCAACCGCGCCGGCGTGCTGGGCGGCATCGGCGCCGCGCAGGAGCTCGGCAGCGTGCTGGGCCCGCTGTACGGCATCTTCATCGTCTGGTTGTTTCACGACTGGCGATACGTGTTCTGGATCAACGTCCCGCTGACGCTGATCGCGATGGTGATGATCCAGTTCAGCCTGCCCTCGCGCGATCGCACGGAGGCGCCGGAACGGATCGACCTGGTCGGTGGCCTGCTGTTGGCCGTCGCGCTGGGGCTCGCGGTGATCGGCCTGTACAACCCCAACCCTGACGGCAAGCAGGTGCTGCCAAGCTACGGGTTTCCGTTGGTGATCGGCGCGATCGTCGCCGCGGTGGCGTTCGTGGTGTGGGAGCGGTTCTCCCGCACCCGATTGATCGACCCGGCCGGGGTGCACTTCCGCCCCTTCCTCGCCGCGCTGGGCGCCTCGCTGACCGCGGGCGCGGCGCTGATGGTGACGCTGGTCGACGTGGAGCTGTTCGGGCAGGGCGTGCTGCAGATGAATCAGAACCAGGCGGCCGGGCTGCTGCTGTGGTTCCTGATCGCCCTGCCGATCGGCGCGGTGCTCGGCGGCTGGATCGCCACCCGCATCGGCGACCGGATCATGATCTTCGTCGGTCTGCTCATCGCCGCCTACGGGTACTGGCTGATTCACTACTGGCGCGAAGACATATTGGGGCACAAGGTCAACGTCTTCGGGTTGTTCACCGTGCCGACGATCCACGCCGACCTGTTGGTGGCCGGCCTCGGACTGGGCCTGGTGATCGGGCCGCTTTCGTCGGCGGCCCTGCGGGTGGTCCCGGCCGCGCAACACGGCATCGCCTCCGCGGCGGTGGTGGTGGCGCGCATGACGGGCATGCTGATCGGTGTCGCCGCGCTGACGGCCTGGGGTTTCTACCGGTTCAACCAGATCGTCGCCGGCCTGACGGCGGCGATCCCGCCGGACGCCACCCTGCTGGAGCGCGTGCTGGCCCAGGGCACCATGTACATCAAGGCCTTCGCGGCGATGTACGGCGACATTTTCCTGGTCACCGTGGGCATCTGTGTGGTGGGCGCGCTGCTGGGCCTGTTGGTCAGCGGGCGCCAGGAGCACGCCGAGGAGCCGGAAGTCGCCGAGGAGCCGGCGGAAATCAACCCGGCGCCCGCCCCCTAAGGGGCGTTAGCCGCCCTGCGGCACCAGGCTGAGCACCAGGTCGGGGCCGGCGCGGTCGATCCCGTCGAACTGCCAGCGCAGCGCCCGCGCGATGGTGGGCACCCCCACGTCGTCGACGGCGGTAATCGGGCCGCCAACCAGCGTCGGCGCCACGTAGGCCAGGATCCGGTTGACCGCCCCCGCGCGCAGGAACGCGCCGGCGAGGGTGGGGCCGCCTTCGAGCAGGACGTCGGTGCGGTCCGACAGCGCCTTGATGACCTCCATGGGGTCGTGGGTGCGAATCACCATGGTGCGCGAATCGTCGTTGAGAACCTTTGCCTCCGGCGGTATTTCGCGCATGCCCACCACCACTCGCAGCGGTTGGCGGGCGGCCAGCGAGCCGTCGGCCAGCCGGGCGGTCAGCGCCGGGTCGTCGGCCAGCACCGTGCCGGTGCCGACCACGATCGCGTCGGCGATTGCACGCCTGCGATGCAGGTCCAACCGGGACGCCTCGCTCGAGATCCACTGGCTGGTGCCGTCGGCGGCGGCGCTGCGACCGTCGACGCTGCTGGCGTACTTCCACGTGACGTGCGGCAGCCCGGTGCGCACCTTGTGCAGCCATTCGCGCAGCGGCCCGGCGGCCACCTGATCCGCCAAGATCCCCGACCGCACCTGCACGCCCGCGGCCTGCAGCCGCCCCGCGCCCCCGCCGGCGATCGCGTTCGGGTCGCCGACGGCGTAGATGACCGTGCCGACCCTGGCCTCGATCAGGGCGTTGACGCACGGCGGCGTCTTGCCGTAGTGATTGCACGGCTCGAGGGTGACGAACGCGATGCCGCCCGCGGCCAGACCGCCCGCCCGCCGCAACGCCAACACCTCGGCGTGGTCGCCGCCCGCGGGCTCGGTGGCGCCGACGCCGACGACGTGCCCTTCGGGGTCGACGATCACGCACCCGACCGGCGGATTCGGATAGGTGGTGCCCTTGACCTGGTAGGAGTGTTCGATCGCCAGGCGCATGGCCGCATCGAGGCTGTCGACCGACTGGGGCTGGTTCATGCGCGCAGGTGCGGGGATGCGGCCGCGGCCTGTCGCCGCAACGCCTCGACCGCGGCCTCCGGGTCTTCCGCCCCGTAGACCGCCGACCCGGCGACAAAGCAGTCGACGCCGGCTTCGGCGGCCTGCTCGATGGTGTCCTCGTTGATGCCGCCGTCGATCTCGACCAGGATGGTCAACTCCCCCGCCTCGATCAGCTTGCGCACGGCGCGGACCTTCCCGAGCACCTCCGGGATGAAGCTCTGGCCGCCGAAACCGGGCTCGACCGACATGATCAGCAGGGTGTCGAAGTGCGGCAGGATTTCGAAGTAGGGCTCCAGCGGCGTGCCCGGTTTCACGCTGATCCCGGCCTTGGCGCCGGCGGCGCGGATGTCGCGGGCCACCCCGACCGGATTGTCGGTGGCCTCGGCGTGGAACGTGACGTTGTAGGCGCCCGCCTCGGCGTAGGGCGGCGCCCAGCGATCCGGATCCTCGATCATCAGGTGGCAATCCATCGGGATGGTGGTGGTCGCGAGCATGGCCTCCACCACGGGCAGGCCGATGGTCAGGTTGGGCACGAAGTGGTTGTCCATCACGTCGACGTGCAACCAGTCGGCACCGCGCACGGCGGCCGCTTCGTCGGCGAGTCGGGCGAAATCGGCGGCGAGGATCGACGGGGCGATCAGCGGTCCCGCGCTACTGCGAGGCATGAGCGCCACATTACTGAGCCAGGGGCCCAACCTCACTTCAGGCGCGGCGCAGCGCGGCGGCAAACATCGCGTCGGTGCCGTGCCGGTGCGGCCACAGCTGCACCGACTTTGTCTCACCGAGCCCGGTGACGGGGGCGAACAGCGGCCGGGTGTCCAGCTCGGACAGCGGATGACGGCGCAGCGCGTCGCCAACCACCCCAACGGTTTCGGCGAGGTGCGGCGAACAGGTCGCGTACAGCACCACGCCGCCGGGCCGGGTCAGCGCGATCGCCGCGGCCAGCAGCTCGCGTTGCAGCTTGGCCAGCGCCGGCACGTCGGCGGGCCCGCGGCGCCACCGGGCCTCCGGGCGGCGGCGCAACGCGCCCAGCCCGGTGCACGGCGCGTCGACGAGCACCCGGTCGAACCCGGGCTCGAGGCCGCTCTCCCGCCCGTCCACCCGCAGCACGTCGACCGGCAGCCCGCGGGTGTTCTCCTCGACCATCTCGGCGCGGCGCGGCGACGGCTCCACCGCCGTGACACGCGCCCCGGATTCCGCGCCCAGCGCGGCCAACAGCGCGGTCTTGCCGCCCGGACCGGCGCACAGGTCCAGCCACCGCCCGGTGTCGCCGTCGACCGGCGCCAGCGTCAGCGCGCGGGCCACCAGCTGGCTGCCCTCGTCCTGGACCAGCGCGGTGCCGTCGCGCACGGGCGCCAACCGCCCGGGATCCCCGCCCGGCAGGTACACCGCGTACGGCGAATACCGGCCGACGGAGCCACCGACGGCCTCGGCAAGCTCGGCGGCGGTCAGCACCCCGGGCCGGGCCGCCAGGTGCACCTGAGGCCGCGCGTCGTCGCTTTCCAGCACCGCGTCGAGCTCGGTGGCAGCCGCGCCCAGCGCGTCGGCGAAGGCCTGGGCGACCCAGCGCGGGTGCGCATGCACGAACGCGGCGTGCCCGACCGGGTCCCGCGACGGATCGGGAGCAAGCTCGTCGACCCAGGACTTCTCGTCCCGCCTCGCGATCGTGCGCAGCACGCCGTTGACGAAACCCGCTCGGCCCGAATCGAATTCGATCCCGGCCTGCTCGACCGTGGTGGACACTGCGGCGTGTGCGTCGACCCGGGTACGCAGCAGCTGGTAGGCGCCGAGCCGGAGCAGGTCGAGCAGCACCGGGTCGATGGCTTCCGGCGGTCGCCCCGCGGCCGCGCCGATGATCGCGTCGAGCAGGCCGCGGGCGCGGCAGGTGCCGTAGGTGAGCTCGGTGGCGAAAGCGGCGTCGCGGCCGGTGATTCCGCGTTGGCGCAGCACCGCGGGCAGGGCCAGGTTGGCGTACGCGTCGCGCTCGCTGACGGCCCGCAGCACCTCGAACGCGGCGGCGCGCGCCGGGTCCAGCGGCCGTCGCCTCCTGGGGCGCCCCCGGTTGTTCACGACGCCCGGGCTGCGGGGTCGAGGCGGGCGCCGCGCGCCCAGTCGACGGCGTTCATGAACTTCTTGCCCGGCGGTTGAATCTCGCCCAGCCGCAACGGTTCCGAGCCGGTGCCGATCCACACGTTCTTGCGGTCCGCGTGAATGACGCCGGGCGGCAGTAGTTTTGGGGCCGTTGGGCCCGAGTCGATCTGCACGGGCCCGATCTTGATGCGCAGGTCGCCGACCAGCGTCCAGGCGCCCGGGTTCGGCGTGACGGCGCGGATCCGGCGCTCCACCACGGGCGCGGGCAGCTCCCAGCGCACCCGGGCGGCTTCCACCGTGATCTTCGGCGCCATGCTGACCCCGTCGGCCGGTTGCGGCCGCGGCGTCAGCGTCCCGTCGGCGATGCCGTCCAGCGTGGCCGACAACAGCGCGGCCCCCGAAAGGGCAAGGCGCCCAAGCAGATCGCCCGCGGTGTCGGTGGGGCGGATGGTCTCGGTGACGACGCCGTACACCGGTCCCGAATCCAGGCTCGGCTCGATCCGGAAGGTGGTCGCCCCGGTGATGGGGTCGCCCGCGGCGATCGCGGCCTGCACCGGCGCCGCGCCGCGCCAGGCGGGCAGCAGCGAGAAGTGCAGGTTGATCCAGCCGTGCGGCGGCACCGCGAGCAGGCCGTCGCGCAGCAGTGCGCCGTAGGCCACCACCGGGCAGCAGTCCGGCGCCAGCTCCGACAGCTCGGCGACGAACTCCGGTGAGTTCGGCTGCGCCGGGCGCAGCAGCGGGATGCCGCGCTCGAGCGCCTCGCGGGCCACCGGTGACGGCTCCGGCTTGCCGCGCCGCCCGGACGCGGCGTCGGGCCGGGTCAGCACCGCGACCACGTCGTGCCGGGGCGAGTCGATGAGGGTGCGCAGCGCGGGCAGCGCGGGTTCGGGGGTGCCGGCGAAGACGAGGCGCACCGCACAAGTGTAGGAAGCACCGGATCTCCGCAGGATATGGCCAGGTTTCACACAGTTGCCTCAGTATATTGTTTCTTATGACTACTATTCAGGAGGTTCGATGACACTCGACACCGTGGACGCCAACACCCCAGACGGCCTTGCGGCAACACATCGCGCCATGTGGGCGCTCGGGGACTACGCCCTGATGGCCGAGGAGGTGATGGCGCCGCTGGGCCCGGTCCTGGTCGCCGCGGCGGGTATCGGGCCGGGCACCCGGGTGCTCGACGTGGCCGCCGGCTCGGGCAACATCTCGCTGCCCGCCGCCGCGACGGGCGCGGACGTCGTTTCCACCGACCTCACGCCCGAGTTGCTGCGGCGGTCCCAGGCGCGGGCGGCGGCGCTGGGCCTGACCCTCGACTACCGCGAGGCCAATGCGCACGCACTGCCGTTCGGCGACGGCGAGTTCGACACGGTGATCTCGGCGATCGGCGTGCAGTTCGCGCCCGACCACCGGCGCGCCGCCGAGGAGCTGGTGCGGGTTTGCCGGCCGGGCGGGACGATCGGCGTGATCAGCTGGACCCCGGAGGGCTTCTTCGGCCGGATGCTGGCCACCATCAGGCCATACCGGCCGAGCCTGTCGCCCGCCGTGTTCCCCGCCGCGCTGTGGGGCCGCGAGGGCTACGTCGCCGGGCTGCTGGGTGACCGGGTCGGCCGCGTCACGACGCATCGGCGCGACCTGACGGTCACCCGGTTCGACAGCCCCGAGGACGTACACGAGTACTTCAAGCACCACTACGGCCCGACGATCGAGGCGTACGCCAACATCGGCCACAACCCGGTGCTGGCTGCCGAACTCGACGCCCAACTGGTCGAACTCGCGCGCCGCTACCTGCGTGACGGCGGCATGCGCTGGGAGTACCTGCTGGTCACCGCCGAGCGGCGGTGAACCTGCTACAGGTCTGCTAGAGGTCTAGGTCGGCGTCCAGGTGGACGTCGGGCTCGCCGCCGGCCGCGGTGAACGCGGTCAGGGCCCGCACCAGCCCGTGACGCTCCGGCGGCGGCATCTTCTCCACGATGGTCGCGATCTCGGCGCGCCGGTACGCGGTGACCCGGCGCACGACCTCGCGGCCGCGCTTGGTCAACGCGGCGAGCAACTCGCGACGGGAGGTGGGATGCGGCAGGCGGTCGATCAGCCCGGCGGCGACCAGTCGATCGACCATCCGGCCGGTGGCCGACGGCTGCACACCCAGCAGGCTGGCCAGCGTGGCCAGGTTGACCGGCCCCCGATTGGACAGGATCACCAGCGTCCGGAACTGCGGAATGGTGATGGTCTCGTCGACCTGGCTGATTGAGCGCGCCGAGATGGCCACCAGCAAACGGGAGGCGGTCAGCAGCGCGTCGGTGATCACGTCCAAAGACTCGTCCGCTGCCGTCGAGTTGTCCGCCACCATCGCGCCCCTCCTCCGGACATGCTCCCGGTCCACCAGCAAAGCGTTGGAAGTGTAACAGCCTTCCAATGTCGAGCTCAGAGATTGTTTCCCACGAATACTATCGCCACAACGCAGATTCGGCGCTATCCGATGTGCAGCGGATCGATCTGCACCCGCGCCGGCTCGTGGTCCTGTCGCGCGCTGAGCACGCCGACCGCGCTGCGCAGGGCGGCCGCGAGCGCCAGGCCCTGCGCCCGCTGGACGCGCACCAGCATGCGGGTCACCGGCGCGCCGGCGGGGGTGCCGGCAGGGCGGCGCACGCCCGGCGGCAGGTCCACCGGGCCCAGCAGGTCGGCGCGGAAATCCTCCCGTCCGGGCAGCCGGGCCTGTTCGAGCAGGGCCGCGACGGCGCCCGCCGTTCCGTCGACGGCGGCGATGTGCACGCTGGGCGGCAGCCCCACCTCGGCGCGCGCCGTCAGGTCGGCCTCCGCGTGCCCCACCGGATCCCAGCGGATCAGCGATTGCACTGTGGGAATTGAGGATTCGGCGACCACCGTCACCACGCCGCCGTCGCCGCGGGCGCGCACCAGCGCGGCCGCGCTCATCCAGCGCCACAGGGCGTCCTCGGCGGCGCGCAGGTCCTGCCGGCCCAACAGCGCCCAGGTGTCCAGCAGCAGCGCCGCCCCGTAGCCGCCCACCGCCCGGGGCTCGGCGCCGGGGGTGGCGACCACCAGGGCCGGGCGGGCGGCGACCTCCGGCACGACGGCGTCGCCCGCCGACGTGACGACCGGCGTGCCGGCGAAGGCGCGCCCGAGTTCCTCGGCGGTGCGGCGGGCCCCGACGACGACGGCGCGCACCGCGTCCGATCCGCACCGTGCGCACCGCAGCGCCGGTTCGGCGCGGCCGCACCACCGGCATACGGCGCCCGGCCCCCTCTCCTGCAGCGCCAGCGGTCCGGTGCACTGCCGGCACCGGGCGATCGCGCGGCAGCGCCCGCAGGCCAGCGACGGGATGTACCCGCGCCGGGGCACCTGCACCAGCACCGGCGCCCCGGCCTGAAGCGACGAGCGGGCGGCGCGCAGCGCGATGGACGGAATGCGCGCGGTGCGCGCCGCGGGGTCACGTTCGTCGGCGTAGCCCGTGTCGTCCAGGGCGATCACCCGCGGGGTGCGGGCCCGCACCACCGGGCGCGCGGCCACGACGTCGTGCGCCCATCCGCTGCGCACCAGCGCCTGGGCCTCGGCGGTCCGCGCGTAGCCGCCGATGAGCGCCGCGCAGCGGGCCTGATGCGCGCGCAGCATCGCCACCTCCCGGGCGTGCGGGTACGGCGCCCGCGGCTCGGCGAGGCTGTCGTCCGCATCCGCCCACACCATGACCAGGCCCAGGTCGCTGAGCGGCGCGAACACCGCGCTGCGGGTGCCGATCACCAGGCGCGCTTTGCCGCGCAGCGCCGCCAGCCACCGCCGGTAGCGCGCGGCCGGGCCCAGGCCCGCCGACAGCGCCACCACGCACTTCTTGTCGATCCGGGTCGTCGCCGCCGCCCAGAGCGTGTCCAGGTCGCGCTGGTCGGGCACGATCGCCAGCGCGGACCGTCCCGTCCGGATGGTCTGGGCGGCGGCCTCGGCGAAGCGGTCAGCCCAGGACTCGCCGGGCAGCGCCTGCCAGACGGCCCGCGCGGCACGG